>JABSPC010000024.1 GCA_013215515.1 Crocinitomicaceae bacterium | reverse complement strand
TCCCAGCAACGCCTAGAGGATATGAATGTGTTGGGCTTTCATCTGTAGACGTAGTTCCATCACCGAAATCCCAATTAAAGATTGTTGCGGAACTGGATTAATTTTGAAAATCTACTATGGGAGAATCGGAAAAAATCTGAGAACTTGTCCAATTAAAATCGGTATTAGGCTGTGGATAAATCTCTACAGCATCGAACTGAGTTAAAGTTGAAGAACAACCGTTGTTGTCTATTGTCAATGTCACATCGTAGAAGCCCGAATTCAAATATATGTTTGAAGGGAAACTACTTGTTGAACTTGTATTGCTATCGCCAAAACTCCATAGACAAGTTGACGTTCGGTCAGTAATGCTTTGGTTGTCAAAAAACACCTCGAGTCCTTCGCATCCTTCTGAGGGAATCACGTTAAAGGCAATTACGGGGGTGTTTGTGATGTTCACGGTCAGAACAGCAGAATCAGATGGGCATGGAGGAATGATGTCTAGCGTATAGGTGAAATCATAAGCTCCAGTGGCTATTCCACTTGGATCCAAAGAACCAGTGCCAGCAGTAAACTGTCCAGAATTTGGCACACCTGTTTCTGTTCAAGTACCCGAACCAACATTGGTTGAAAGAAGAGTGTTGACATCAACAAGGCCATCACTTGAGCAAATAGAAAGTACTGAGTTACTTCCTGCATCAGGCTGCGCGACGATGTTAATGACCATTGTACTCGTATCATCCGGACAGAATCCACCAGCAACGATGTAATCAAATGAATAGGAGCCGGACAGGGCAAAAGTTATAAAGAGTTCACCTAGTGTAGTATTGAAGCTTAGAGAAGGTACGGCTGATGTTTCAGACCAAACTCCTGGTCCTACACCTGCACTCAATGATTGATTCAAGTCTAATGATGCGATGGTATTGCATATAATTATGATACTGTCATTTCCAGCACTAACTGGTGGTCCAATAGAAATGTCTAGGGTATCCGAGTTAACACATCCATTGATGTCTGTAACCTCCACAAAATAGGTTCCTGATGCTGTGGCGCTATATGTTTGTAAAATTGAATTGTCCTGCCAAATGTGTGTCGCACCGGGGTTTAGGGCATCAAGAAGGAATGGGTTCGTGCTACACAAGACAGTATCCGGACCTAAATCAACAATTGGAATATTGAATACGGTAACATTGTAATCAACAATATGCGTATGACACGGGTATTGTACAATTGCTTGAACAAGGTAATTGCCGGAATTCGAATAGATGTGAGCAATGTTTCCTACAGTGTTTGATACTGCTAAGTCTCCAAAGTCCCATTGAACCGAAAGCGGCAACAGATTAAAATTCAAGTTAATAATAATGCTATCGTAAATGCAAACGGTTGTGTCTACAATAGATGTGGTATATAAAGGAGGCTGTACAAATTCGGAAGGCACGAGGGCGATCGTAAAACGGATATTGTCTTGAAGTAAGAATGTGTTGGTAAATTCGAAAATATTACCACCAATATTTACGGCTCCAACAAATGGAATCTCATCATTGAAAAATCCATCGTTATCTAAATCTGCAATGATGGCTATTTCTGATGGCACGTAGTTTCCTAGTCCAGTTAGGCCCCGTAGAATGTCTAGACAGCCTAAGTCAACCGTCGCTCCGAGAGGACTTTTCTCACTTGCTCTCCACGTCCGTTGTGACATAGATAACACCCCCCTGCTGGTAGATCGGTAATTTTGTCTAGCGTCAACGGACTTTGATCATGTCCCCACATTAAGAATTCATTATCATTTAAATCGACCGGATTCAGTACACGTACAATTCCAGTTCCTTGGGCCTCATTATGTATATTGGCAGCATTTATTCTTCCAATTCCAACGACCTCATGATCAAATTCACAGTTGATTGGATTGTCTTCTTGGTAAACATCGTTAGCAATTAAGCTGCTTCCAAATTTAGCGGAGAGATAATTGTCTCAAATAATACGTTGCGCAAGATTTACCTTTGAGGAGAAAAACATTGTTTCATACAACCAAGAATCGTTACCCGAATTTCGAAACTGACCAATTCTAAACTAACTTGCGGGATTTGTTGTGTAAGAAGCGCCGGAAGCTATGTTTGTTGCTCCATCTGCATAGTCACTTATGCTTCCTAGGGCCATAAGCGATGAACGGACCGTTATCCTTTCGGAACGAGTTATCAGTTCCTTGGCTAAAATTATTCCCATTTGTTGGCCTGGGAACCCATGCTGGATTAGTAGAGACTCCTACCGGCCTTTCATTTCCGTTTCCTGATGTACTATTGACGTATGCTGAAAAAATGGAGACATCTGTCATTGATGCACTAACCGGGGATGGAGAGACCAATATTTTGCGGTTCGCACCAATGGCAAAATATAATCCATTGAATCCATTTCCATTTGAAAAAAATCCGGGAGGAAACGCGCCATCGGTAACCATGTGATTATTATTACTACTTTGATCTAGCCATTGCACTACTGGGTCACCTAATTCTGCTGGATCTCCTGGAGCTTCTTCTATTCCAAGATCACCCATATACCAACCCTCCAATGATGAAGTTCCGTCTGTCCTTCCAACTCCCCCAGGTCCTGTCTGAGTAGAACAGGACAACATACTCCCGCACATAAGCAGAGCCAAACAATTCTTTTGGAAATTTTTAAATCGATTGTATATCAGGTAATTAATCATAGTTACCATATTGGCGAAGACCTAAAACCAGCGCGTATTTTTAACAAAATGTTAATTATCGAAATCATCTAATACAAATAAACGCGTTTTCTAATTCGCGCCAAAAAAATAAAGTAAACATGATTTTAACTATATGATAGTAAGATGGTTGCGGTAAGTGTGAAATGAAATTCTGAGAGTGTTATAATACTTTTAGTATGTAAACAACACTAATTCAATACACTTATAGAAAGGGAAACTTTTCCTTGATTGGGAAGTTCTTAGAGCCGTCCTGTGTTATTTCCTTAACCAATAAGTCAATTTGTTCTCGTGAAATATTTGGCATACAAATAATATGACTCATAAATTCTTCTGTTGCAAGTTGCCATTTTTGTTGAATTTCAACTGGTTGAGGTGGAATTACAATTGTTATGGCACCTTCGTTTTTCCAACACGGAATCCCATTTTTTGCAAACGTTTCCATTGCATATTGCGCGGTAATCAAACATTTATCTACTCTTTGTTTGAGCCCATTGTCTCCCAATTTATGAAGGGCATGCCACAGTATTATTGGACTGTGCCCGTTTCGAGAACCTGTAATTGTTGTGTCCAAGCTTCCAGTATAGGAAATCGACATTGCTATCCTGTCTCGGTTCGCTTTTGTAACCAATGCAATGCCACAAGGAATTGGACTCCCAATGAACTTATGGCCACTCAATGTAATACTGTCTATTCCCAAATGAAATCCAATTTTGTTCTTTCCAGAAAAGACATTGATTATTGCCCCCAATGCGCCGTCACAGTGAATGTAGTTTTGCTGAATTGCTAAGTCGTTGAGAATGCTCTTAATCGTGATTACATCATCAACAGCCTCAGTCATGGTTGTTCCAATATTCGCGACCACAATCACCGGTACATTTCTGTGTTGCGCTATCGTTTGGTGCAAATCTTTATAGTCCATTTCCCCATTCGGTTGCGTTCGGATAGTGATACATTGCATACCCAAAACATGAAGATTTTTCCGAATACTATAATGCGTTGAGTTAGAAAAATAGACGATTCCATTCGGGTACTTTTCTCTGGCCAAGTATAAACTATAAAGGTTTCCCTCAGAACCGCCGTTTGTAACGTACCCCCACCAATTGTCTTTTGGGGCTTGAAATAAATCTGCGAATTGTTCGATCACTTCTCGCTCGATCTCATTAGAATTCACCGCATAGGTTGAATCAACAAAAGGATCGCCCAAATTGTTCAATGGATATTTGAAAAAGGGGAGGAGTTCTTCAATATCGAAATCTTTGGCCACGGGATATCCCATGAAGTCACCTGTTTTGTTCTCTACTTTTTTTAAAAGCGCATCTAGTCGTTCCATCTTCCTGCATTTTTGGAAACGAATATATTATAATTCTGCGCTTGAATTAAATCACAGAAAAAAACACTAAAGTTTAGTAAACTGCAGAATAAAATTCTTTTTAACGCTAATATTATACCTTTGAGTAGAAAATTTTTTTGAACATGGAATTGGACAAGATTGATTTGGCGATAATTGAGATTCTCACGGAGAATGCGAAATTGAACAACAAAGAAATAGCCGCCCAAGTAGGATTAACAATTACTCCGACATATGAACGGATAAAAAGGTTGGAAAGAACGGGTGTTATTAAAAATTACACGGTCGAACTGGACAAGATCGCAATCGGTAAGAGCCTTCAAGTATTTTGCCAAGTGTCATTGAAGGAGCACAATTTGAAATTGTTGAAGAAATTCGAAGATCAAGTTGTTGAATTTCCAGAAGTGAGTGCTTGCTATCACATCGCTGGAGACCATGACTACGCTATGTTTATTGAAGTATTTGACATGGTCGCTTATGAGAGGTTTTTACGCGAAAAATTGGCAACAATCCCAAGTATTGGTAATGTTCAAAGTTCGTTTGTAATGAGTGAAATTAAATAGTATTAATTAATCATCCATAACGTTCACTTCCAACTTATATAACACGTTTTTGTAGACCTTTAGGTTTAGCTTGTGTCGACTAATATCAAGTATCAAATTTGTGTGCCTCTGCGGTTAAAAATTAACTATCGTGAGCAATACACAAACCCAAACAACTGGACCCGAAAAAAGGAAGCTAAATTGACTTCCTTTAAAATTAGTTTGATTTGGTTACCCTATAAAATTAGCTAGAGCAGATAATCTTCGATTCCCCATCGAAAGCATTGCTTTCTCTTATTTCATTTTGCTTAAATCTGGCATCTCTCTTGTGAAAGCAGGAATTCCAGTAATATCGTGTCCAGTAATCAACAAGTGGATATCGTGAGTTCCTTCGTAAGTCAATACAGACTCCAAGTTTGCCATGTGTCGCATAATTGAATATTCACTAGTAATACCCATTGCTCCGTGAATTTGTCTTGCCTCACGTGCAATATTAAGTGCGATTTCAACATTATTTCTCTTTGCCATTGAAATTTGAGCTGAGGTAGCCTTACCCTCATTTCTTAACTGTCCAAGGCGTAATGTCAATAATTGAGCTTTCGTGATTTCGGTAATCATTTCAGCTAATTTCTTTTGAATCAATTGAAATCCACCAATTGGAACGCCGAATTGAATTCTTTCTTTTGAATATCTAAGGGCCTGATCGTAACAGTCCATTGCGCTACCCAGAGCACCCCAAGCTATACCAAAACGAGCTGAGTCAAGACATCCAAGCGGAGCACCTAAACCGGATTTCCCAGGTAAAATATTTTCTTTTGGAATCTTCACATTATTAAAAATCAATTCACCTGTTGAAGAAGCTCTAAGCGATAGTTTTCCGTGCATTTCCGGAGTAGAAAAACCTTCCATGCCTCTCTCAACAATCAATCCGTGAATTCTTCCCTCTTCATTTTTCGCCCATACTACAGCGATATCAGCAAAAGGGGCATTTGAAATCCACATTTTAGCTCCATTCAAAATATAGTGGTCACCAGCATCTTTAATGTTAGTAAGCATTCCACTTGGGTTGGATCCGTGATCTGGTTCTGTTAAACCAAAACAACCAATCATTTCACCGGTTCCCAATTTTGGAAGGTATTTTTGTCTTTGTTCTTCTGACCCATATTTCCAAATCGGATACATCACCAATGAACTCTGTACTGATGCCGTTGAGCGAAGTCCAGAATCGCACCTTTCCAATTCTTGCATGATCAATCCATAAGAAATTTGATCCAATCCAGGTCCACCATATTCTTCAGGAATATAAGGTCCAAAAGCACCAATTTCTCCCAATCCAGTTAGAAGGTGAGTTGGAAACGTTGCGTTTTCGTAGTGCTCATCAATAATTGGAGACACTTCCTTTTTTACCCACGCACGAGCCGCATCACGGACAAGTTTGTGTTCTTCAGACAATAAATCGTCCATGTTAAAGTAGTCAGGATGTGTATATAAATCAGTTCTCATACAGTTACAATTAATAAGCTCTAAAATTAACTATATTTTTCGTCTTTGTTAAAATAATCTCAAAATCAAAAGGTAACTTTACAGATATAATTTTTAGGATAAAGAGCAATGTCAATTAACCTATTTTCTTCTTCAATACCCTTGTCTATTCCAAGTGAATTGAGCTCTAGAGAACCTTGGTTTTCATATGAAGTCGGTATTGTGTTATTTACATCCTTTCTCTTAATTGCGTTTGCACGATTGGCGCGACCTACTATTTATGCATCCCTATCTCTAGGAATGATTAAAGTTGGAACAGTGCGCACTCACATTCTAGAAACGTTTCCACTTAATAAGAGAGGCTCGCTACTGCTTATAGTAAACTACTTGTTATCAACAGGTCTAGTGGTGTATTTGTGCTTAGAAGATACAGGCGTTTGGAGGATGGATCAATTGCTGATTGCAACCGCAACGCCTTTCGCATTATTAATGGGTGGATTGGTGAGTATGCGTTTGACAGGATTGATAACGGGAGAGTATGAAGTTCTCAAGGCGCCATTCATAATGAAAATCTTAGGCACTCAATCAATAGGGTTGATTTACTTTATATGCGCTATGGTCTGGGTTCTGAATCCTGATTATAAAGAAGTACTCGTTCAGGTCGTCATTTGGACCTTTGTTATTGAGAGCATTTTGCGCATAATTAAGAGTATTCTAGTTGTTTATGTCCAAGGAGTCCCATTGTATTATATAATTTTGTATTTTTGCACGCTCGAAATTCTGCCGCCATTCGTTGTATATTACTTTGTAATGCAGGATTTTATTGGATAGCAAATTTGTTGAATTAAATAATTGAAACATTGGCAATCAAGACTATACTAGTTTCTCAACCCAAACCAGAGGGAAAGAAATCGCCATACTTCGACTTGGCAGAAAAATACGGATTGAAAATTGATTTTAGATCATTTATTCATGTAGATGGCATTGACGCTCAGGAATTTAGAGCTCAAAAGATTGATTTGTCGGAGCATACAGCTGTAATTCTTACATCTAAGACTGCAGTAGATCACTTTTTTAGAATTTCTGAAGAGATGCGCTTTGCGGTTCCGGATAGCATGAAGTACTTCTGTATTTCAGAAGCCGTTGCATACTATCTTCAAAAATATGTTGCTTATAGAAAACGAAAAATATTTTTTGGTAAACAAGCTATTGTAGATTTAGTTGATGTTTTGAAGAAACACAAAAAAGAGAAATTTTTACTTCCATGTACGGACATACTTAGAGATAAGATTCCGAGTACTCTGGACGCAAACGACTTGAACTTTACAAAAGCAATATTGTATAGAACTGTCGCTTCTGATTTATCAGATTTAGAAAATGTGTATTATGACATGCTTGTTTTCTATAGCCCAGGAGGAATTGAGTCTCTTTTGAAGAATTTCCCTGATTTTAAGCAGAATGACACTGTAATTGCGGCTTTTGGTCCTACAACAGCGAATGCAATTGTTAAAAACAATTTGAGATTGGATCTTCATGCACCTCAGCCTAATGCACCTTCAATGACTGGAGCGATTGAGAACTATGTAAAAGATAAGTAAGAGAAAGCAAAGCTTTCGATAGGGAATTTAAAAATGACCTGTTTGAGTGGACTCTCAAAGAATTTCTTGAAGTATAATTTTAATGTGATTAACGCCTTGGGACGCATTCATATTAATTTTGACAAATCCATTGGGCACGTCTAGTTCGTCTGCTTTAGGATCGATTATGTAGCGATGTGAAGCATTTTCTGCGTAATGAATCAACCCAGCCGCTGGATGAACTTGCAAAGAAGTACCAATAACGATTAACACATTCGCTCCTGAAAGTAGTTCAACAGCTTGGTCATATGCTGGAACAGCTTCTCCAAACCAAACTACATGAGGACGTAATCTATGTCCACTAGGGCTTAAATCCGTCGCTTTCAATTCCCAATCTTTTATTTTATAGTATTCAGACTCTTGATCGGGCCCACTGGATTTAGAATAGCGAATATTTCCATGTAAATGATGCACATTCGAGCTGCCTGAGCGTTCATGCAAATCGTCTATATTTTGCGTAATGACAGTGACATCAGCAATTTCTTCCAATGAGGCAATTCCGTAATGAGCCGAATTGGGCTGAACTTCTAGAATCGTTTTCCTGCGTTGGTTGTAGAATTCCGTCACGAGATCTGGGTCATTTTTCCAAGCTTCAGGAGTTGCAACCTCCTCTATTTTGTGATTTTCCCAAAGCCCGTTCGAATCCCGGAAGGTCTGAATCCCACTCTCAGCACTGATTCCAGCGCCGGAAAAAATAACAATGGTTGCTTTTTTTGACATTATATTCCGTTTAGCATTACAATAATTATCGAATTTACTGTAAAAAAGGGGGAAACCCAATTTGCATTCAAGCAGTTAACGCCTTAGATTTGGGTTGAATTAAACAAAATTATTGAACTATGAAAAAAATTTTACTAGGGTTAGTACTTCTTGGAGGTACTACTGCTTTCGCTCAGCTGACTGAGGATTTCGAAGGTACTTCAGGTGGAGCTCTTCCAGCTGGTTGGACACAAGTTTCAGCAGCTACTGATGGAGGATATGCTACAAGCACAGATATGTCAAGTACTTATTGGCCAGTTCCAACTCATACTATCTATGCAGGTACTAATGATGATGCTTGTGATTGTGATAAATCGAATGAACAATTAATTTCAGCTGCATTTACTGTTCCAGCAAATGGAGTATTAAGTTTTGAATATGCTTTGCCAGGTCAATACGGTGAAACTGTTGAAGTAGGTATTTCGACTGATGGAGGTGTAACAAACACTCAAGTAGCAGTTCTTGCTGCTAATGGGGGTACTTGGGGACCAGGTACTGCTAATATGGGAGCATATGCAGGTCAAATGGTAAATGTTGTTTGGACTTATGATGATGCTGGTGCATGGGCATTCGGCTTTATGCTTGATGACATCACTACATTCGTACCATCTCCAGTTGATTTGGAAATGACTTCTTTGAATATTGCTAATACTGTTGTTGCAGGAAATGTTGATATCGCTGGAACTGTTACTAGTTGGGGAGCGACTACTGTTACTTCTCTTGTAGTTGCATGGGAGGATGGCGGAGTTCCTAACTCTGCTACATTCCCAGTAAACCTTAACTATGGGGATACGTACAACTTTACGCACACAACTCAATTGACTGCTGTAGCTGGAAGTGCTTATAGCCTTAACGTTTGTGCTGTTGAAGTAACTGATGCTGATATGACAAATAACTGTTTAGCTACAACTGTTTCAGCTGTATCTTCTTTAGTACCTAAAGTTACTGTTGGTGAAGAGAAAACAGGTGAATGGTGTGGATGGTGTCCTAGAGGTGCTGTTGGATTAGAA
>JABSPC010000239.1 GCA_013215515.1 Crocinitomicaceae bacterium | reverse complement strand
GTGTGATCATTTCATTGAACATTTTACGACTTATTATTCCAGGTTGACCTGAATAAATTGAGCCCAAATGAATAAAAAATGTTGAAAGATCCATAGCCGTTGTCCATAGACCGGCAGCAGCAGATTCCGGATATTTGTACCATCCTGCTTTGTATTTTTTAACTCCCTCATCGTATGCAAACGCACAGTTCGGACAATCTTCGTTGCCCAACAGCTTGTAAGTACTATTGGTCATTTGAAGTGGGACCAATACTTCTTTTTCAAGATATTCCCAGAATGGCATTCCAGACACATCTTCAACCATCAATTGTAATATTTCGTATCCGCCTCCAGAATATTTCCAAGTACTATCTGATGGGAAGATTGGCATTACCTCATCTGTGTTTCCTTCACCCGACAAAACCTCAACAAGTGTTGCTGCTTTTTTAATTGACTTGTATCCAGGGAAACCGTGAACATTCAACCCTGCTGTATGACTTAAAAGTTGACGTAACGTTATGGGTTTATCAAAAAGGCTATCTGCAACAAACCATCTTTTTAAATAATTATTAACTGGATCATCTAAGGAGATTTCGTCATTTTTATCAACTAACACAAGTACCCCAAGCGCTGCAACAGTTTTGCTTATTGATCCTGCCTGAAATTTATGATTCGTTCCTGATTTTGGAACAATTAACTCACCCTTTTCATTTAAAAAAACATTGGATGTCTCAATTTTGCCAGACTTTATTGTTGCAATAGAAACTCCATGTACATTGAACTCTGCCATGGCATCATCCAATTTGTGCGTGTAAGAACTATCGCCCATGACCACCCATGGTTTCAATTTATTCCACCATTGTGTTTGTGCGTTACTTTTAATGCTTCCAAAAAGAACAATTCCTATTACTAAAACAATCTCTCTCATAGGACTAAAAGCACAATTAAGATTAAAGTAACAACTATAAAGGAATATTACCGTGCTTTTTCTTTGGCAAAACCTCCGCTTTATTCTCCAACATTTTGAATCCAAAAATGACTTTAGCACGTGTCTCTTCTGGAAGAATTACGGCATCAATAATTCCGCGTTCTGCTGCCCTGTATGGATTGGCAAACATTTCAGCGTATTCCGCTTCTTTCTCCAGCAATTTCGCTTGAGGGTCTTCGGCTGCTGCAATTTCTCTTTTGAAAATGATTTCCGCTGCCCCTTTTGCTCCCATTACCGCTATCTCAGCTGTAGGCCAAGCAAAGTTTAAATCGGCTCCGATGTTTTTCGAATTCATAACGTCAAATGCACCACCATATGCCTTTCTTGTAATAATTGTAATTCTTGGAACCGTTGCTTCCGCAAAAGCGTACAACAATTTCGCTCCATTTGTGATAATTCCATTCCACTCTTGATCTGTTCCCGGTAAGAACCCTGGTACATCTTCAAATACTAAAAGTGGAATATTAAACGCATCACAGAAACGAACAAATCGACCTGCTTTACGCGAAGAGTCATTGTCTAGAACTCCAGCCAGGGCCATTGGTTGATTTGCAATTATGCCAACTGATCGTCCATCAACACGAGCAAAACCTACAACAATATTTTTAGCGAAATCCTGATGTACTTCTCTGAAGCTTTCGTCATCAATTACACAATCAACAACTTTACGGATGTCGTAAGGCAATTGGCTATTCTCCGGAAGGATTAAGCCAATGTTCTTTAATTTGGATTTATTGAACTTATTTACTGTTGGCTGTGGAGACAATTCATTTGCATTTTGAGGAAGAAACGTAATTAAATCACGTACTTTTTTCAATACCTCAACATCGTTTCCTGCTGTGAAATGATTCACTCCTGATTTCTCGGCGTGTGCTTTTGCTCCACCTAAATCTTCAGCTGTTACCTCTTCATGTGTAACCGTTTTTACAACATTTGGTCCGGTCACAAACATATAAGAAGTGTCTTCAACCATGAAAATGAAATCTGTTAATGCTGGAGAGTAAACTGCCCCGCCGGCACAAGGGCCCATTATTACACTGATTTGAGGAATAACTCCAGAAGCTCGTGTATTTCTATAGAAAATGTCTGCATATCCAGCAAGAGAAACAACTCCTTCTTGGATTCTCGCTCCTCCTGAATCATTCAATCCAATTAAAGGTGCTCCATTTTTCATCGCCATGTCCATTACGGCACAAATTTTAGCCGCGTGCGTTTCAGAAAGAGACCCTCCTAAAACAGTGAAGTCTTGTGAGAAAACATAAATCAAGCGTCCGTGAATAGTACCGTAACCTGTTACTACTCCATCCCCAGGAATTTTGTTCTTTTCCAATCCGAATGAAGTTGCTCGGTGTTCAACAAACTGTCCAACTTCATTAAATGAACCTTCATCTAACAATAGAGTAACTCTTTCACGTGCCGTTAGCTTTCCTTGAGAATGTTGCTTTTCAATTCTTGCTTCTCCACCACCTAGTTTTGATGCTTCTCTTCTGTCTCTTAAATCTTGATACTTGTCCATTTGACCTCGTTTATTCTGTACAGGCAAAGATAGCATTTCATACAATTTGATGATACGATTCAATAATTATGCTGGAATTCCCAATGGAAAAATTGTTGGTAAAGATTAAAACCTACTATAAATGCCTAAACTATGGGTCTTTAATTATTAAGAATCGAGTTTATTATTTGAGGAAGTGCATGCGTTTCCTTATCTTCGACAAAAAAAATTCACACTATGAAAAAATCTAACATTATTAAATTATTCACTTTTGCTCTTTTAGCAGTATTGGTAGCATCATGTAGTAAATACGAAGAAGGATCAAAATTTACAGTTCTTACTAAGAAATCAAGAATGGCCAACACTTGGACGATGACTTCTTATACTATTGGAGGGTCAGAACAAATTAGCACAACAACTACTTCTACTTGGGAATTAACAAAAGACGGAGCTGTTACTGCATCATACACAAACGGAGCTGGAACTGTTAATTATACAGGAACTTGGGCATTCAACGATGATAAATCTAGTGTCGTAATTACAGACGTTCTTGGAGCTACTGGAACTTATGAGATTGTTCAATTAAAAAGTAAAGACCTTAAATTGCGTCAAACAAATTCTATAGGCGGGATTAATCTTGATGAAATTTGGACATTTACAGGAGTTTAATTCTACCTTAAAAAGTAGTAAGCCACCTTGTTTTTACTTGGTGGCTTTTATCTTTACCAGTAATTAGTTTTGTATAAATAGTAAACACAATTAGCGAGAAGGGGCAGAGATCTTAATGGACGATTAAGATTTTCGTTTTACTATTAACGGACTTATACAAGTCTTCAATATCTTTATTTTTAAGCGAAATACAGC
The DNA here is from genome assembly GCA_013215515.1 of Crocinitomicaceae bacterium. Lineage (GTDB taxonomy): Bacteria > Bacteroidota > Bacteroidia > Flavobacteriales_D > Crocinitomicaceae > UBA4466. The sequence goes on along the minus strand of JABSPC010000239.1, from coordinate 1,485 downwards.
CTAGTGTCCAATTGGTCTTGTCATCAATCATATTATCGTAGCCTTCTGGAACTCCGTGAATTCCGATTTCTCCACCTACTGTAGCTGAGCTTGGAATGTCGCCATCAGCCTTACTCTTTTTGAATTTGCTCCATGATTCTTTCGTAGGGTAGTCGACCCAAATGAAATACTTCCAACTCTTGTGTGGGTATTGACTTCGAATTCCAAATTTACCCTCAGGGGTACACCCATCACCTTCTTGTCGTTTATCATCGGTCTCATTAAATCCAAAAACACAGGGGTAGCTCATCAGCAATGAGTCTTCATGGTACACCTCCAAAGTATAGGCTGTCTTATCAATTATAATCTGGATTCCGCCTTTCGCAATGCCCTTTTCTTTCATAATTGTTTGCAAACTTTTTGTGTAAACAACCTGATTGGAATCTGTTGGGCCATCAACTGCCAGGCTATCTTTTTTTGCCCCATCTTGACTGCATGCAGACCCGATGCAGAGCGTTAAGGCCAGCGATGCGAATAAATATTTCATAGTTCTCCTTTTATATAGAATCCGTACAATCAAAAAAGTAACAAGTTCATTTGGGTGATGGCCTGACAAACAATTAATTAACCGATTCGTCGAGCAGACATAAATAAATAATCAAAATCGTCTATTAAATAGTCTTGCTTGTTTTTCTTTGTGCCATTTCGAATTACCAGAAGCACTCCCACTACACATACTACACCCACAAGTAGATCCGCTAATGTATCGGGGTCACGATTAGCTATTCTTTTAAAAAACCTCGTTACGGAATAGCTCATAACTCTGTTTTAAATTGACCCTTTTGCTTTTAGTTCCAGATACTTATTAATAGTATTTACCGACAACTCACTAGGAACCGTAAGTACGGTTTGAATTCCGTTTTGACGCAACTCACGCGCAATTTTAGATTTCAAAGAAATCATTCGCTCCGCAACAACGGATTGATACACTTCCCTAATGTTTTTAGAGGGCTGATACGCAACCTCTTGCAGCTCACTGTTTTGGAAAAACACAACGACCAAAACGTGTTTTTGATTCAACCTTCGAAGCATAGGAATGGCTCTACGCATAGAGAATTCTGTTTCAAAGTTGGTGAACAAAACAAGAAGTGATCTCGATTTCACGGTCTTTCGAATCGATTGGTAAAGAATTTCAAAATTCGATTCTTTGAACTGCGTTTTTTGATTGTACAACGCTTCGTGAATTCTTCGCATTTGACCAGCAGATTTCTCAGCAGAAAGCAAGGTTCCAACTTTATCGGAATAGGTTATTAGACCGGCCTTATCTCCTTTTCGAAGGGCAATATTAGAAAAGACCAATGATGAATTAATCGAATAATCTAAAAGCGATAAACCATCGAAGTCCATTTGCATATTTCTGCTCTTGTCAATGATGCAATAAATGCTTTGCGATTTCTCCTCTTGGTATTGATTTACCTTGAGTTCGTTTCGTCTACTTGTCGCTTT
>JABSPC010000238.1 GCA_013215515.1 Crocinitomicaceae bacterium | reverse complement strand
TTCAGCAATTAAAAATTAAATTTGGGGATAGAATTAAATTAGATTTAGAATCGTGATTTTGACAAATCACTTCCCTTGGACAGAAATAAGAGAACACTCCCTTACAATTAGATTTTTTTGATAAAGTTGAAGAGTTCAACTTCTTTAGGGATGTTCATCTTAACTTTTAGGCGGTGCTTTAGCGTTCGAATTGAAGATGCTTCGGCATTTTTGAATTGAGCAATTTCTTTAGCACTTAGTCCAAGACGGATTAGAATTAACAATTGAACTTCCAATTTCGAAAGGTGACCAAATGACTGGCTAATTTTTTCTCGGAATCCGGAACGTAGAATATTTGATTTTTCTTCAATTAGTTTATTGAATTCCTCGTTGCGGTGGATGGTTTTAATGAATTGTAACAATTGGGAAATATCACCTTGAACGTCACCGCCTTTCTTTTTCATCTGTTGGAGCCTGTCAGTCACTTCTTCTGAGAGCGATGAGTTGTCACGTATTTCATTCAGAATTTGAGTCATTTCCAACTTGCGGTTCTCTAGGTCTTTTTCCGTCATCTGTTTTTCTAGATCGTTAGACATTTTTTTCTCAGATAGGAGAGCTGATTTCAATTTCAATAAATGGTCGTTTCTTTTTTGGACCCTTCTTTTTTGAATGAACCATGTAATTAAGAAACTAGAAAAAACAAGAAATAGAACTGTGCTAACGGTAAATAGCATGCTCAATCTCGAATTCGAAATGTCCAATTCATTCCTAGATTGTTTTTCCAGTTTTAAGTTGCTGTCTATTAAGTCGATTTGATTTTCATAAAATGTCGAGGTAATCGTTCCAGCGGCATTGTATAATTTTAATTGAAGCTTCGTTAATTTTTTTTGCTCACTAAGAAAGGCTTCAAAAGCAAGTTTAGACAGACTGCTTTCATCACAAATGCTATGGTATAAAATTTTAAGCTCGAAGTACAGCAATCGTTCTTTACTTGCTCCCTTCTTTTTAAACTTTAATGTCGCTCGATACAGGTCTAAATATTTCTTCGAATTCAAGCTGTCATTATTCTTCAAAAATGCTCTGACACATTTCATAAAGGTTTCTTGTTTTTGAAATTTTCCAATGTTTTCAAAAAAGTTCGAATTCACAATGTCCAACAATCGTTGTGTTCCTTTTTTTAAATTTCCAGTTTCAATTTCTAGGCTTGCCATATTACTTTGAAGTACTGCGAAATGAAGGCTGTATATTTTGGTATTGTTTGAATTAAATAGATTCAACGCTTCATTATAGTCTTCTTTTGCTCCTTTGAAATCATGGTTTAAATATTTGACAAACCCTAGGGAGTTTAGGGAACTCAATAATTCTTTGGTACCCTTAGACATACTTTTTGCTTTTTCGAAATAGGCTATCGATTTTGTAAAGTTATTGAGTTTAGAATAGACCAAGCCGTAATAGTTGAACAATTGTTTTTTGTCGCTTGATGTAACATTTGATTCTGCTTTTTCATAAAAACTTAAAGCGAGCTGATAGTTTTTAAGTTTGAAGTAAGTTTTCCCAACTTTCATTTGAGCCGAACTTATTTCCTCTAATGTCAGATGTTCAGAGTAATTGGATAATAATTTGATGCGTGACTTGAGGCCATTGATTAAATCCTTTTTTGTTGCGAAATAAGATCTGTGCATGTGCAATTTGGCAATTGAATCATGTATTTTATCTCCATTATATACCAATTCACTCAATACTGAATTTAATTTTGGAAGGCTTAATTCACCTATGTTCTTCAATTGGTAAATTTGCTGGATGCTTTTAATATGTTGAGATTGTTCGCGATTGCTGTATATACTTGTTTCACGCTGACTGAGTGCGTAAAGGGAAACAAGCAGGGCGATAAAAAAAGTAATTATTCTTAGCATACTATCAATTAGTTAATTATAGCATTTCTTTTTAGTAAGAGTAATTACTGCCCAAGTTAAGTCTTATTTATCGAATAATCATATTTTATACATTACTATTTACTGTTCTGTATAGGAGAAGGTGTAAAGAGGGTATTTAGTCGCCTTAAATGAGATGTTTCCAAAAAATCAAACCTGCGATAACTAATGCACTGATGCTTGCAATCAATACCGACCCTGCAGCGATGTCCTTAATATTCCTGATAGATTCTTTTCGTTCTTCCGTTACTTCATCACAAAGCTTTTCTAGAGCAGTATTCGCGCCTTCTAATCCCATTACAAGAGCAGAAATGAGAATAATAAATAGCCACTCAAACCGATTGATATCAAAATAAATTCCAGCGATAGAAACGCAAATTAAAGCGGCAACATGAATTTGGAAATTACGTTCCGATTTGACCAGAAGAAAGATTCCACGAAAAGCGTCAGCAAAGCTCTTGAGCATCGATTATATTTTAATGAGTTTGCCTGCATGAAGAACCGCTCCATCAAAGAGGATAGTGTAAAGATAATTTCCTCTGTCCCATTGTCCACTGTTTAAATCAATTGCGTGTGCTCCAGCAAATTTTTCACCGAGCTTTCGTTGTTCAACGAGTCGACCAGAAAGATCTCGAATTTCTACCACGACGTCGCCGACACCAAAAGTGGAGAATCCAATCGCCAATTGATTGGTAAAAGGATTTGGCCAAGCTTTGTGGTACAGGGCAATAAACTCATGTTCTTCAATTCCAACGTTACAATTCCCTGGAAGATTGTTATCGATCCAAATTGAACGCTGTTCCATGTACGTTTTAAGGTAGTCTAAGTCTTCCTGATAGGTTTGACCTACGAATCCATTCCAGTTGACATATTGCCCTATGATAGGCCATCTTTGGAAGTTTCTGATTCGAGCATCTGTTAACTTCAAAGCAACGGAATCGATATAATTATTGATATAGCTTGTGCTTAAAACTCCTTGTCTCAATTCTTCCCATCGACACCTAAGGTTGTTTTGATAACGCCAATCTTCTTGCAGTTTTCCCCACCAAAATGGAATTGAAGTCGAGAAATTTCCACAGATATCGTCAAATTCGAATTGCCATCCAAAAATTTCATCAGCATCACAATAATCAGCGTTTCCGAAGGAAAGATTAAAATCCCACATCGGTCCAGCTACTAATTTTGCGTTCCAAGCGAGTGTGTTTCTATCTTTGTGTAAGAACGAACTGGATCTATAGCCATCTACAGTTCTCCCTAATTCTTGGAGTATAAAGAAGTCGTGAAATGATTCCTCTTCAATATATGCTGGCCAACCCAAAGTATTGTCGGCGAAATTAGGACTGTTTATAGCCGCTTCAAACTCATTAATGTAGTTTTCCATGTAGCTAGCCTGCAAAGGATCGAGTTCATTGAATGGTGGATCGTGAAACTGGAACACAACCTCATTGTTAAAGTTAGAGATCCATTGGTAGGGTACATCACCAGTTAGTTTATCGACTTTAACGATGTATCCTCCTGTGATCGTATCATTCCATTGATTTGGGACGTGAATATCTTCAATGTCGACCCTATCACCGTCTTCTTTTATTTTTTCCATCAGGATGTAAATCCCGCGATAATCACCGTCGATAACCAATTCGCAAAATCTAGTTCTCGTAGCATAATGCCCCATTTCTCGCGCTAGATGGAAAGTCAACACGTTTCGAATCAATGTTTTATCAGGATAAGGACCGTTCAAAATCCAATCATTTTCTACGGGCATTCCAAGTAAAGCAACTTGAAGGTTGTTCCCGAATTCGTCTTGAGTTTCTAATCCATATCCTTTTTTTGGATATTGCTGAGATGTAGAGCCTCTGTATTCAATTGCTATTGAATCGTCGTAATTGTTAAACGGGTCGGTAATGTTATTCATGTTTCCAACACCATTATCGATTACCCCCATATGACATCTTACACGAGGGTCGTCCTCAATGACTAGTCCAGGTTGATTGGTTATGATGATGATCGGTAAATTGGATGTTGTCAGCTGAGCATAAGAAGAATAGCTAAGCAACAAAAGCGTTATAAGTACTAGTTTCATAGACCTCTAATTTACGATTGCTTTCTTGGAATTGCTAGAAAAAAGAAAAGCGTCTCCACCACAGAGAGGCTTTTACACCTATTATACACACTACTCTAATTAACAATAAGCGAATTAACTGCGTTTAATTAGTGCTTTGAAAATTTGATTGAACGGATAGAGTCTCCTTCATGAACGATTACAGTGTAGAATCCATTTGAACAATTGATACGAGATCATTGTCAAGTGGATTCCAAGTTCAAGATTTGCTGATAAATTGTTCTGCCGGTAAAATCTAATATTGATATTGTAGCGTGTTGATATCCCGTGGCAGAGATATTTAATACATCATCTACTGGATTTGGATATATGAACACCTCATTTCCTTCGCAGGAACCCGTAAATGGACCAATCTCTTTTGATTCACCGTCTATATCGTATTGAATTAATTTATAGGGTTGCCCCTTTAGATCGCAGAGTATTTGATTGACTGATTTGTGATTAGGGTGAACAATAAGCATAGGAAGCAATTGATTTGGTAGTAATGAGTTTCATGGGGATCATTAGTTATAGAGATTAGTTAGTCAGTACAAAAGTAGATCTAACCTAACCCTCACGCCAAATAACTATGTGTACAAAGCATGTACAGCTTGTGTATATTTAACTATTTATCAATCAGGGAGATTAAGTAATGTTTGAGATCCTCATCTTTATCAAGGTTGAACTTTTTCTTGAGACGAGATTTATTGGTTCTCACTGAATTAGGTGTGATGCTCTTCGTATTTCCAATTTTTCTGCCGTCCATTCCAGAAACGATCATCATGCAAAGCTCAATTTCATTACATGTTAATGGTGAATGTTCCTTAATAAGTGAGTTTCTGAAGGTGCTAATCTCTAAATTGTCAAGCTGTGATTCAATGTTTTTGTTAGTTTCATCTGAAATTGAATTCAGCTTGAATTGTATATCTGAAAGAATGGAATTGACTGCTGAATTGTTTTCCTTTTTCAAATCTTTTAAATCCGTAATGATATTGACCAATTGTTCCTCTCTAGTTTTGCTTCAAACTAGAAGAACCGACATTTCTTTCTTCTGAATATCAAACCACTTGGTGATGTTTTCGAGCTCTTTCGTTTCTTTCTCAAGTTTTGATTCAAGCAGTTTCCCTTTAATTTCATGGAGTTCCTTTTCATGGAGATTTTTCACTTTTCATTTCCTGTAAAGAATAAGGAGCATTAATAAAATTGAAGCGGCCAAAATAACTCCAATACTCACAAACAAATGGCTGATTTTACTCTGCTGATTTCTTGTTTGTATTTCATTTTGTAAAGCGAGGTTTTGACTCTCAAATTTCTGCAGTTTTAACTCGGAGAGTTCTCCAATAATTTTAAGGCTACTGTTTTTTTGCTTGATTTTTTGACGATCATCGTTGTATTTTTCTTCCGATTCTTTAAGCTTTTTTGTCCTTTCTAGTTGCAGAGTGAAGAATTATTTTCTCGAATAAAATGAGCTCTTGGTATTCGAGTTGATCATAATCGTATGCAATTTTTAGAGCTTCGTCAAGGTACTTTTCTGCAGTCGTATAATTTTTTCTTTTCAAATAAACCCTTCCCAATTTGAGTCTTGCGTCGGCTCGATTAAAGTTCTTTGAATCTAAAAAGGTTAATGTGGCCTTTAGTTTGTCGATTCCAGTATCTTCTCCAGATAATGACTATAGATATCCAAAGTTTCCATTGAGAATGTGATATATTATAGAATCATTTTCACGTTTATTTTGAAATTAATGATAGTATCTAACCCCTCGTTTATAATAATGAATGGCTTGAGCGTTTTTATTTTCCAAAAGCAATCGATAACCAAGATTGTTAGACGCAAGTATTATTTGTGAAGTATCCGTGTGACCAATTTCAACTGATCTAAGGGCTTTCTTACTTGATTCTATTGCTTTGTCGATTCTATTTTGTTATTGATAAATTTGAGCTAAACCATCGTAGGCATAAAAGAGTTCAAACGGTGTAATTTTAATCTTTCCTGCCTAGTAAAGTTGTTTTAATTTGAATTTTAATGCTTCTTCAATGTCTCCCATCCTATGATGACTACCGGCCTTGAATTCATTGGCACCATACTTTTCTTCTGGAGTGGCAGTTTTTAAATTTAAAATGCTGTCACAACATTTGATGCACCCAATAAATTATCCTGAAGCACAGATGTCATTCGCTTTCCTTAACAACTTTGTTGATGTAATGATTGGATTTGGAGCCCCTTGAGCAATACTTGAGGTGTCGGAAAAAGAATAAAATGTATTTGAAATTCATATCAAGTTAATTTCAAGATTCTCTACTCAAATTTAGGATAAAAAAATAGTTCAGTTTTGAAATGATGGTATTTGCGACTTAAAACGTGTACATCATTTTATTTGGTTAGAAATATGTTTGTGCTAACTTTGTACCAGTTCATTCAAATAGACTTATGAAGAAAGGTGGAGGGATAGGCCCTGCGAAACCTTGGCAACCTAACTAGTTCAAACTAGAAAAGGTGCCAAATCCAATCTTGGTTTTACCAGGAAACGATAAGTTAGCTTGTATCCACAGCTTCAGCAGTCTCAAATAATAATAATGAAGAAGGATATAAAATCAATACTTAAAGATAGAATACTAGTACTCGACGGCGCGATGGGTACAATGATTCAACGCCATAAACTAGAGGAGGAAGACTTCCGTAAAGGATGGTTTGAAGATCACGATAGTCCGCTAAAAGGAAACAACGATTTGTTGTCGTTAACGCGACCGGAGATTATTAAAGAAATTCACGCCGAGTACTTTGCAGCTGGAGCTGATATCGCAGAAACAAATACGTTTTCAGGAACTACAATTGCCCAAGCCGATTATGGATTGGAAAGTGCTGTTTATGATATTAATTTTCATAGTGCAAAGATAGCAAGAGAAGTAGCGGGCGAATTCACCGAGCGTGATCCGAGTAAGCCTCGTTTTGTTGCAGGATCGATTGGTCCAACGAATCGAACAGCTTCTATTTCACCAGATGTGAATGACCCTGGATTTAGAGGTGTTACTTTCCATGAACTTGTAACGGCGTATAAGCAACAAACCAATGCATTAATGGATGGCGGAGTTGATCTCCTTTTGGTTGAAACGGTATTTGACACCTTGAATGCAAAGGCTGCTCTGTTTGGAATTGATGAAGTTTTTGAAGAACGAGGAACGAGGATTCCGATTATGGTTTCTGGAACGATTACCGATCAAAGCGGTAGAACATTAACTGGGCAAACAACAGATGCATTTTTGATCTCAGTAGCTCATATGGATTTACTTTCAGTTGGCCTAAATTGTGCTCTTGGAGCATCTATGATGCGCCCCTATCTTCAAATTTTGGACAAGAATAGTCCTTTTGGAGTGAGTGCGCATCCGAATGCTGGATTGCCGAATGAGTTCGGTGAATATGATGAAACACCAGAATTGATGGCCGAGCAAATCAAAGAATTTTTAGACGAAGGATTAGTAAATATTATTGGAGGGTGTTGCGGAACAACACCGAAGCACATAAGTGCAATTGCCGACATGGCAGTAAATTATTCACCTAGACAAATTGAGAAACATGTCGAACAATAAAGCGACTTTAAAACTTTCAGGACTTGAGCCGTTAATCGTTACTCCAGAAAGTAATTTTGTAAATGTAGGTGAACGAACGAACGTTACTGGGTCGAGAAAATTCCTTCGATTGATTAAGGAAGAGCTCTTCGATGAAGCATTGAGCGTGGCGCGCGAACAAGTGGAAGGAGGTGCCCAAATCATCGATGTCAATATGGATGAGGGGATGATCGATGGTAAAGAAGCCATGGTTAAATTCCTGAACTTGATAGCTGCAGAACCGGATATAGCAAGGGTTCCTGTAATGATTGATAGCTCAAAATGGGAGATCATTGAAGCTGGATTGCAATGCGTTCAAGGAAAGGGTGTTGTTAATTCTATTTCCTTGAAAGAAGGGGAGGAGAATTTCATCAAGCAAGCGAAACTTGTAAAGCGATACGGTGCAGCTGTGATTGTTATGGCCTTCGATGAAGATGGTCAAGCTGATAGCTATGATCGCCGAATTGAGATATGTGAAAGGTCATATAGAGTATTAGTAGACAAGGTAGGGTTCAACCAAAATGACATTATTTTTGATCCAAATATTTTTCCTGTTGCAACGGGAATGGAGGAGCACAATAACAATGCGTTAGACTTTTTTAATGCTGCAAAATGGATCAGAGAGAATCTTCCAGGAGCGCATGTTAGTGGAGGAGTTTCTAACATTTCATTTTCATTTAGAGGAAACAATGCTGTTCGTGAGGCAATGCACGCGGCCTTCCTTTATCATGCCATTCAGAATGGGATGGACATGGGGATTGTTAACCCGTCTATGCTGGAAGTGTACAGCAATATTGAAAAGGGATTGTTAGATCGAGTAGAAGATGTTCTGTTTAATAAAAGAGAGGATGCTACGGATCGTTTACTTGAATATGCTGACACTGTTAAAGGTGGAGAGGGAAAGAAACGAGAGGTTGATTTAAGCTGGAGAGAAGGAACGGCTCAAGAACGAATTTCGCATGCTTTGGTTAAGGGAAATGCAGATTTTATTGTTGAGGATACTGAAGAGTGTCGACTGGCCTATACACGTCCA
>JABSPC010000237.1 GCA_013215515.1 Crocinitomicaceae bacterium | reverse complement strand
GTATGTAGAGCATAGCTTTGAAGATGAATTAGATGTTAGCCTTCCAACAATAGAAGCTCATTATACTAGAGATGTATTAGGTCTTACTGGTTCTAACGTGAAAATAGGTCAAATTGAATCATCTACTCCAGATTTATCAAATTGGAAAGAATTCTTATCTCGATTGAAAAACCCGAAATCTGAAGTTACAATTGGATTGGTAGGGAAATATGTTGAATTAAAAGATTCATATAAATCAATTAGTGAATCATTCATCCACTCCGGCGCAGCGAATGAAGTAAAAGTAAACGTCAAGTGGATTCACTCAGAAGAAGTTACAGGAAACTCATCAGAAGATCTACTAACAGGATTGGACGGAATACTTGTTGCTCCTGGTTTTGGATCGAGAGGTATTTCAGGGAAAATTGAAACGGTAAGATTTGCAAGAGTGAATAAAATACCATTCTTGGGGATTTGTCTTGGAATGCAATGTGCGGTTATTGAATTTGCAAGAAATGTTCTTGATTTAACAGAAGCACATACAACTGAAATTGTTGAGAATTGTGAATCGCCTGTTATTGATATGATGACGGATCAGAAAAAAGTATCAGACAAGGGAGGAACAATGAGACTTGGAGCTTACGATTGTAATCTAGTAACAGGATCGAAAGTATCTGAAGCATATCGAACAGATAAAATTTCTGAGCGACACAGACATCGATTTGAATTCAACAATGAGTTCCTAGCTGATTTCGAAGCAAATGGAATGAAGGCTACGGGAAAAAACCCAGATACTGGTTTGGTTGAAGTAATTGAGATTGAAGATCACCCTTGGTTTGTTGGAGTGCAATTTCACCCAGAATATAAGAGTACGGTGGCAAACCCTCATCCACTCTTTGTGGCTTTTGTAAAAGCGACAAAAGAAAATAAAAAATAAAACAGTACAATATCTAAATAATAAAATGGACAAAAATACCATAACCGGACTCGTTCTAATTGGAATAATCCTCTCTGTTTTCACTTACTTCAACCAACCTTCTGAGGAGGAATTAAAGGCGGAAGCTAAAAAAGAGCAGGCAAAAACTGACGCTGCAGAAGCCAAAAAGAAAAAGAAGTCGGACAAGAAAGAAGAAGAAGAAGAAAAGCCAGATCTTCAAGCGAATTGGGAACCCGTTCTTGATAGTTACGGTGAGCAAATCGTTGAAGATGATTTGTATTCTTACCATGATTCAGTTACGAATCAAGATACGTTGATACCTCTTATCGCAGAAACTGTTTCAGAACCTAATACTGAGCCAACACCCGAAAATAAAAACCCAGTTATTGCCATCAAGGATAGTATTATTACTCTTAAGACGAAAAAACTTGAGATTGATTTTAGTACCCGAGGGGGAATGATTGTAGCGGTTAGATTACCGGGTTTTGAGTCGTACAAGAACTACATAAATACAAAGGGGAACATCGCTCTAGATCTTTTTCAAAAAGGTGATGCCTCAAACGGAATTACAATTCCTATCAACGGTAAAAAACTAAATACCGAATACCTTGAATTTAGTATTAAGGAACATATCAAAAATAAAAGAATCGTATTTGAATATAAAGGAAAAGAGAAAAGAGTCATCCAATTCATTTATCATTTGAAAGATGATGCTTACGATTTGGACTACGATATTAAAATTCGTGGTTTCGGTAGTGAGGCATCAGCTAAAAAAGTAATGTTTAACTGGAAAACAGCTTTCAGAAAAACAGAGCGTTTATTCAGTGAACAAAGAAGAGTTTCAACTGTTTGTTTCAATTATAAAGACGAAGGCTTCTCTTATTTAAGTGAAGTTACCAATGACTATTTGAAAGCTGAAGACAAGATTGAATGGGTTAGTTTCAAACAAAGCTACTTCTCTTCATTTATACAACCAAAAACACCTTTCGGGAAGTCTGGATCAAAATTCAAGACGAAGAATTACGACAAAGATGACGAGAGAGAGTGGACAAACTTGAAAGACTTCTCTACTTCTCTGAACTTGGATCTGAATAACGTAAATGATGCTACAGTTAGCATGAACTGGTATTTCGGACCTAATAACTACGAAATTTTATCATCTTATGATTCTGGATACGGCGATGTTTTAAACTACGGTTGGGGAATCTTTAGATGGATGAATATTTACGGTATTCAACCCTTGTTCAACATTCTTAAATCAACTGGTTTAAGCATGGGATTGGTCATCTTGTTACTGACAATTATTATCAAAGGGTTGTTAATGCCTGTTCAATGGAAAATGTATACTTCTTCAGCTAAGATGAGAATCTTGAAGCCAGAAATGGAAGAGTTGGCGAAAAAGTATCCTGAGAAAGATGATGCCATGAAAAAGCAAATGGAAACGATGGCACTCTATCGCGAATCCGGCGCCAGTCCGTTAGCGGGCTGTGTCCCCATGCTGATCCAGATGCCTATACTTCTGGCCATATTCCGATTCTTACCTGCTACGTTTGACTTAAGACAAAAATCGTTCTTATGGGCAGAAGATTTATCTTCTTTTGATTCAATCGCGGATCTTCCAGTTGATATCTGGTTCTACGGAAGTCACATCAGTTTATTTACATTGTTGATGGCTGCTACAACGTTGGTATATACACATATCAATAGTAGTAATATGCAAGCGCCATCTCAACCGGGAATGCCGAACATGAAAGTAATCATGTACTTCTTCCCTTTCATGATGATCTTCTTCTTCAATAACTACGCTTCTGGATTGAGTTATTATTACTTCATCTCAACATTGATGTCGATCTTAATAATGTTGATGATCAAGAAGTTCTTCGTTGATGAAGATAAATTGAAAGCTAAAATGGCTGCTCGTAAAGCAACAGCTTCTGCGAATGGCGGTTCAGCAAAGAAAAAAGGAAAATCTAAATTCCAAATGCGTTTGGAGGAAATGCAGAAAAAGCAAGCCGAACAACGTAAGAAAATGAGTAAAAAATAGAGAAACATCTCTCTTAAACATATAAGCCTCTTAGCAATTGCTAGGAGGCTCTTTTATTTTAAATTGAAAAGTCAAGATCCAATTCGCCGTTGAGAACTTTAATCACAAAAATCATCTTTCCGTATTTCTCGAAACTTGTTTTTATTTCTGCTTGAACTTGACATCTTTCAATAAAGTCTATTATTTTGGCTCAAAATCTACCGACAAAGGGTAATTGCTTATTTATATTGTTGTAATCATCGTATGAAGATAAAAATCCCAAGCAACGTTTTCATAATTTTCAACGTTCTTTATATAGACAACTGCCCTTATGATCCGTAGCTACACCGTATTCCTTTTTATTCTAACAAGCACTGTGCTTCATTCTCAAGATTTTGAATGGATAACGACTGCTGGCGGCCTCTTATCTGATAAGGGAACAACAATCGCAGTTGATGGTGATGGCAACACCTTTATAACCGGATACTACAATGAACAAGCGGACTTTGGTCCGTTAAATACAGGCTTCTCATTTGATCACAGTAAAGAAGTATTCGTAGCCAAAATGGATCCCAACGGAACTTATTTATGGGTCGTAAATGGACTTAACTATTATGACGATCGTGGATTAGGGCTGTGCCTTGACCCTACTGGAAATGTATACGTTACTGGAACTTGTTGGGGAGGGCTCACATTTGGCCCTTTGAACGTTTACAACTCTACGTCATATACAGATCAAATTTTTGTGACCAAAATTGATACTGGCGGAAATGTAATTTGGATGAAAAATGCAGGTGTAGATGAAAACTTCGGATTCCCATACAATGACGATCACGGATTAGATCTTGCTGCTGATAGTCAGGGAAATATTTATGTCACAGGATTTTTATCAAATGCCGGTTTCGCTTCTACTCCTGCTACATTTGATGGAATCGTAATTGATATGGCCGCTGAAGATACCTTGGCTTTTGTCGCTAAACTTTCAAATGATGGCATTTGGCAATGGGTTCAAACATTCCAAGGTATAGTTGACCATAGAGACAATGGAATTGGTGTTGATGATGAAGATAATGTATATGTAACTGGAGGATTTGTAGGAACTAAGGACTTTGGAGGAACAAATCTCGTAAGCGATGGTGAAACTGATATTTACGTTGTTAAATATGACCCTGCAGGTACATTTCAATGGGCAGCACAAGCTGGGAGTACTCTCAAAGACAGAGGGAATGCCATTGTAGACGGACATGACGGGTTTATGTATGTCGCTGGTGAGTTTAGAGATCATTGCTATTTTGGGCCTCAACTACTGAATAATTATGGTGGACCAAATGGACGCGATATTTTTGTCGCCAAACTTTCGAAGAATGGAGTTTGGGGCTGGGCCAGCAAGGCGGGATCTAAAAAAGGAAGTGACCGAGCAAATTCCATTGCAGCCAATACTAGCGGAAATATTTTTGTGACAGGTCAGTACAGCAGCGAAGCTAAATTTGGGATTCACGAAATTGATTCTAATGGAGATAGTGTTCAAGTATTTATTGCAGCTATTGATACACTTGGTGTTTGGCACTGGGTAAAACAAGGTGGAGCATCACAGGTTGATCGAGGCAATGGAATTACTGTAGATGACGACTGCAACATTTATGTAATTGGATATTTCGAAGACACAATTACGTTTGAAGCTTTACAGCAGACGCCAAATCAAGGGAAAGACATTTTTACAACTAAACTTTCAGATGCGTGTTTCGGTTATAACGATCCACCACCACCTGCACCTGGAGAAGAGTATTGCGCTTTAGAAGTAGCCAATGTGTTCACGCCAAATGGCGATGGGATGAATGAAGAAGTCCTATTCACAACTGCATGTAATGTTCCAATAGAAGCTTATATAATGAACCGATGGGGAGAAGTTGTATTTACGACATTCGACTCCAGCGTTGGGTGGGATGGCACCACGGCCAATGGGAAACTCGTTTCAGAAGGAACCTATTTCTATTCTGTAAAAGCCATATTCGAATTTGAACCGGTTCAAGAAATTCATGGCTGGATAACAGTGGTAAGGTAACATTATAAGTTTCAATTGCCCAATTGATATCGAATATAGCTTAGAGCATTCGTTAGTGATCAAATATATTTTACCGGAAAATCGCTACATGTAATCTTCTCATTAAAAAGAAGAGCTAATGAATAAGATCACAAAAACCTTAGTTAAACTATCCGCCGGAAAACTTGGAATAAATGAAGAGATCATTGTAGAGGTACGTGTGAATTTAAAAGGCACTGCGTTAGTACTTCATGCTGCAGGAGGATTGGCATTAATGTCAGTTGGTTCAAAAGTGATGAAAAAAGGAGAAGACCAAGCAATCGAAAGTGGAATTCCGTTCGCGCAATCAATGGCATTAGGTGTAACCAATCAACGCATCCTCAGAGAGTGTTCTCTAAAGTCTGTCCAAGGTTAAAACCCATAACTTTGGAATACAATGAAAAAAGAATTTACAAAAGAAGAACTAGCAGGGATGCAAGTTAAATTTGCCGAGCAATTCCGTACAGGTCAATCGGTATTTG
>JABSPC010000236.1 GCA_013215515.1 Crocinitomicaceae bacterium | reverse complement strand
AGGCAGAGCCATCGGGGTATCTCAGAACAACTTAAGTTGTTCTTTATGTAAATTCTGATATTCTTTTTCCATTCCTTGGTTTTTCACATAAGCTCGTATCACTTCTTCATTTGAATATTGACCAACCGTATTAGCGTAAAAACCACTTGTCCAAAAATTTTCACCCCAAAGCTTTACTTTAAGATCAGGATGACGTAAAAACAATTGTTTTGCCGTAATACTTTTTAATAATCTTACAATTTTTGAAACTGAATATGATGGAATACTCTGAATCAAGAAATGAACATGGTCACTTTCATATCCAATTACAATTCATAACGATAGCTGATTTCTATACAAATATCTTTCAAATTTTATCCCACAGGCTTACTTATTGCTTTTCGCCTATATTTCAACGGGAAAACAAAATGATAAAGCAGAAGCGTTTTAGTAGGACTTTTTAATATATGTTCACTCACATATCAAAACTAATACATTCCAACTTGAAAAACCTGCCGTTTTTCAAACTTTTCCGCTAGACCCCGAGGCAGAGCCTCGGAGAATTCTTTCTGATTAAATCAATATTTTGATTTATGACAGCATTCGTTGCAGGAATGTGTTCTATTCGATCCTTTGCTTCTTTAATTGTAGGAATTACATTATTTTCTATAAAATCAGCATCAACAATGTCCTCCCTTGAGCTGAAAACAATTTTCGTACCATCTATTTTAACTGAAATATAAAAATTACTGAGATACCCATCGGCCTTGGCAATTTCGAGTTGCGAATTTGCATAAGACAAGCTGGCATTTATATCCGACATGTCGTTTGGAGAAAACGTCAGCAAAGTCGCTTCTATTTTTTTTGTTCTGCCTGCTTCCTTTTAAGATAACTTCTTAATTTTTTGTAGTTGAGTAAATCATCATCATCTCTAAAAATATCGTTAAAATCTGAGATATATGGGTCTGGCGCAAGTGTTTCATCCGCGATTTGATCATCTATTCCTGAATCGTCAAAATCATATAGGTCTTGAGAAAATCCTATCCCAGAAAAGATAAGTAGCATTGAGAGAATTAGATATTTCATGATGTCAGTGTTTGTGGTTATCGACGTGCAAAAGGCGAACATGAAAAGTACATTTAATTCCAGCGAATCGTCTTCGTATAAACACCTAGAAAATAGGGTACATGTGCGCAATGTTGAGGAACGAAATCGTTGATAAGAACGGAAAAAGGAAGTGCAATTTTCAATAATCCAGAATGGTCGAAATTCACTAACTTTGACAAAAAGCAATTTAATGGCATTAACGAACAACGATATTTTAAAGAAATTAAGAGTAGCACTTAAAATGCGCGATGATGATATCGTAAAAGTTTTGGCGCTTGTTGATTTTAAAATTTCCAAAAGTGAATTAGGTGCATTTTTCCGCAATGAAGATCATCCAAAGTACATGGAGTTGCAAGATCAAATTTTGAGAAATTTCTTGAATGGATTGATTATTCATAAACGCGGTCCTAGAGAGGATAAAAGAGATCCGGCCATTAAAAAGGCAAATCAAGAAAAGAATAATTCGCGCGATTAAATTCTGTTAGATACAAATAAGTAAAATCTGTGTTTCACTTCATCTTTAGCTTAACTTTGCTGTGGATTTAAATTGATTGGTTTGAAAAATTTTGAAGAATTAGGAATAAGAGCAGGCTTTGTAAAAAGCCTTACCGAATTAAATATTATCGAACCAACCGATATTCAGCAAAAAGTAATTCCACTTCTGTTGAATGACCCCAAGGATATTGTTGCTCAAGCTCAAACGGGCACAGGAAAAACAGCCGCTTATGGACTGCCTTTATTGGAACAAATGGATGCGAATGATAGCCGCGTTCAAGGCTTGATTCTATGTCCAACGAGAGAACTCGGCCAACAAGTAGCGAAACAACTATTTAAATTCACGAAGTATTCTGAAAAAATCTTCACGGAAGCCGTTTACGGTGGAGAAAAAATCGACCGTCAGATTGCATCGCTCAAGCGTCCAACACAAATTATAGTAGCTACACCAGGGAGATTGATTGACTTGATAAATCGAAAAGCCGTCGATCTAAGTTCTGTGAAAACAATTATACTAGATGAGGCTGATGAAATGTTGAGTATGGGTTTCAAAAGCCAATTGGATGAAATTTTGAATTCTTTAAAAACTGTCGAAAATAAATGGTTGTTCTCGGCAACAATGCCGCATGGAATAAATGATATGATTAATCATCATATGTCAGACGATGCACACCGTGTTGAGGTAAGTCGCGATAATATTGTAAACAAGAAAATCAGACACGAATACATTGTTTGCGAGGAAAATGAAAAGCTGTGGATCTTAACAGAATTCTTAAAGTCCGAGCATAAGAATAGAGGAGTTATCTTCTGTAAAACAAAGTCGGCGACTCAGAAATTGGCGAAACAACTCATCGCTAAGAACATAGCTACAGACGCTATTCACGGAGATTTACTTCAGAAGGAGCGCGACAAGGTAATGCGAGCATTTAAGAATGAAAGTTTGCGTGTTTTAGTTGCTACTGATGTAGCTGCAAGAGGAATTGACATCCCAGGATTGACATTTGTATTGCATTATCAACTTCCGGAAAGTGATGAGTATTATACACATCGAAGTGGTCGAACAGCTCGTGCTGGTAAAGAAGGTGTTTCTTTGGTTTTAGCAACAACAGCCGATGTTAAAACACTACGAAATTACGAGCGTTTGCTTGGAATAAAATTCAATCAACTTCGTCAGAAAAAATGATCTTTTAGGTTCTAAACCCAACGGAGCAAGTTTTTTAACCACTAAGACGCAAGGACGCAATCAGGCTCGCCATGTTTTAGACCCAAAGTTTTATAGACCTTCAGGTCTATTTGCGTCAACCATTCTAATTAACAAAATAGTGCCTCTGCGTACCTGCGTTGCCACTTCTCTTCAAAAGAAGTGCTTTTTCTTTTGCGGTTAAATCTTTTCAAATATAATTGAATACAAACCCAGCAGACCTTTGGGTCTAATTGTTATCTTGTAGACGATAAAAAATTCAGCATGATAAATTTCAAACACCTTCTAATAGCACTTCCAGCGGTAGTATTCATCCTTGGGTCTTGCAGCTCTGACTCTAAAGAAGAGAAGTCAAATCAAGATGAGAAACAGAAGGAGTGTAAGCTTGCGTCAATGAATTTTGATTCCGGAGGCCTTAAACGGTCCTTGGAGTTTGACAACAAAGAAGATGGCCGATTGGTTATTCAAACTATTGATAACGGATTCGACATCGGTCAAACGATGCAGTT
>JABSPC010000235.1 GCA_013215515.1 Crocinitomicaceae bacterium | reverse complement strand
TGTTGCCTTCTTCTCATTTCGGATGTTAGACGCAAGCCCTACTCCACCCGCCAAAGCCAGTTGAGGTCCCAAATGTGATATCATTCCTACAATATTGTACTCTTGAGATCCAAAGTGGAACGATCTATCTCTTCCTTTTGTAAAACCAGACATCTTACCTTGAAATTGAGCAAAAAGTCTGCTTAATGGAATATCTCTAGTTGTGAAAACACCTAAATTCCTGTGCATTGGAAAGATGTATTCATCTCGCTTCATTGCCAATGTTGTACCTACAGAAATTGCTTCTTGTCCCCAACCTGAAAACCATTTGGAAATTTTACCTTGACGAAGAAGAATCAACATTTTTTCTTCAATCAATCTTGGCGTTAGAATTCTATTGTAAATTTCAAGTAGTTCCGTATCATCAAAGCCTTTACGATTGTATTCTATTGTTCTTTTGTCAAGCACATCCATAGTTCAACATTGTTTAAAACAAATCTAACAAATAGATTAGTTTGATGTTAATTTAATCTTTGAAATGCGAAACCGATTTTATTACGAACTTGAAATTCCAGCTACCACTCTAAGCCAAATTTAACACTTAGGGTTATCAATAATGGAGTCCATGTGCCTTCATGATGACTCCAATGCAATCGAATAGCTTCCCCAAAATTCGGACCGTTGATATCTGAAGGTAGCCCGTCTGGGACATGATTAACAACACTCCTTCGCCCAAATCCAATTGCTCCTTGAAAATCCATCGCAAAACCTTCGGTTATCTCAATTTGCGTACCTATTGTCGCGAAAATGCCGTATTGTTCTTTATCCTGTCGAAGCATAGCGGATACAAAGTCAGTAGTCAAAGCGAGAGAATCTGCTAAATAATAGCGAAAATCCTGAGTGATGTTATAATTGAAGTAGCGTCCTTTTACACCGATGTAAATGTGTTCAAAAAACAGATCATTCCCATCAAAGTAATAACGTGCTTCAAAGCTAGTCATAAACCCTCTGTTATTACTCAATTCGTCTGGTTTTGAATTGATATACATCCATGGATGTATATAGCCTAGGCTAGCCTCAACTCCAAAATGATCGCCGATTAATCGTTCGTATGAAAATGAAGTTGTTGTATGAATATAATCCAACCAACGTAGGCCATCAAATTTAAAAACGTTGCGGTGGTTATAATCCTCTTCTGACTTCCCAAATGACAAGCCAGTAATCAAACAAAAAAATACTACCGTCAGATATCTATTCATATTTATGAAACAATCTACTTCTCACAAATGTTACAGAAAAGAATACCGCATAAAAAAGGCTGTCTCAGTCTCGGTTCAACCGAGACAAGACAGCCTTTAAAATATAGTAGAAGGGAATATTAAACGACCCCTTGATCAATCATTGAATCGGCAACTTTTACAAAACCTGCAATGTTTGCACCTCTCACGTAGTCAATTGAACCATCGTCATTTTTACCGTATTTAACACATGCTTCGTGAATTGAAACCATGATGCTGTGCAATTTTTCATCAACTTCTTCTCTTGTCCAATTGTATCTCATTGAATTTTGAGACATTTCAAGTCCAGATGTAGCCACACCTCCAGCGTTAGACGCTTTACCCGGTGAGAACAATACTCCTGCTGCTTGCAATGTTTCAATTCCATCTGGAGTTGTTGGCATGTTAGCACCTTCAACAACAGCGATAACACCATTTGCAACAAGTTGAGCCGCATCTTCACCGTTCAATTCATTTTGAGTCGCACATGGCAAAGCAACATCTGCTTTAATACTCCATGGACGAGAACTCGCTGTAAATGTCGCTGATGGATATTTATCTGCGTATTCAGAAACACGCCCTCTTTTTACATTCTTCAACTCCATGATGAACGCTAATTTCTCAGCATCAATACCATCCGCATCGTGAATGAACCCTGAAGAATCAGAAAGCGTTACCACTTTCCCTCCTAATTCAGTGACCTTCTCACAAGCATATTGAGCAACATTTCCAGATCCAGAGATAACAACAGTTTTCCCTTTGAATGAATCTCCTTTTGTCGCTAACATTTCTTTTGCGAAATAAACAGTACCGTAACCAGTTGCTTCTGGACGAATCAATGATCCTCCCCAGTTTAATCCTTTACCAGTTAAAACACCAGTAAATTCATTTCTAATTCTTTTGTATTGCCCAAACATATATCCAATCTCCCTTCCTCCTACACCGATATCTCCAGCTGGAACATCAGTATTAGGACCGATATGTCTGCATAGTTCAGTCATGAACGATTGGCAAAATTTCATTACTTCATTATCTGACTTCCCCTTAGGGTTAAAATCAGAACCACCTTTACCACCTCCCATTGGAAGTGTTGTCAAAGAATTTTTGAAGACTTGTTCAAATCCTAAGAATTTAAGAATCGACAAATTCACAGAAGGATGGAATCTTAATCCTCCTTTGTAAGGTCCTATTGCTGAGTTAAACTCAACTCTATAACCTCTATTCACTTGAACTTCTCCGTTATCATCCACCCATGGAATTCTAAACATGACAGTACGTTCCGGTTCAACCATGCGATCAAGAATCTTAGCGTCCTTGTATCTAGGTGTTTCTTCGATCACCGGTATTACTGCTTCTGCAACTTCGTGAACAGCTTGTAAAAATTCCGTTTCGTGACCATTAGAAGCTTTCACTTTGTCCATGAAAGCATCAATTTGCGATTGATATTTATTTGACATTTATAATTGGTTTATTTCAGGCGACAAATGTAAATATTTTTTAAGTTTTAGACACATTTTGTTAAAGTATGTTTGGATTTCTAAATATGATAATTGACTGCCTCAAAATATTCATTCACACCTGTTGAAGACTCTATTAAAGTTAAATTTTCTGATTCTCCCAGACTTTACCCATAAGATTTAGCTACTGCGAGGGTAAGTCTCTCGAAGACCCTGTTACCAACGTATCTGCGGTTAAGTTTGCAGCAAAATTCGTCGAGATATAGCTGCAAGTACTTTCCTTTGATTTTATGGAATACACCTAGCAACATTCTTTTAGCATTACTAATTGTGATGTGTACCCATTTGAGGATCGACTTGGTGGTTTGTTTATCTGATTTCTCAGTGAAATGCTCATCTACATAATCGGCGATATCGACGTAACTGGTACTCTTGTCAGAGAAAACGATATTCCTCCCTTCAAAGCATTCTTCAACGGTGTCATTAATCGTATCAGCCTTATGATCGTAAAGAACTTTCATCTTAAAGTATCTACATTGAGTGCTCTTCTTACCCGTATC
>JABSPC010000234.1 GCA_013215515.1 Crocinitomicaceae bacterium | reverse complement strand
TTTTAAAGACTAATTTCTTGAGTAAAACCAGAAATTATGCCTTGGAAAGAAACGACAACTATGGAACAAAAAGTAGAATTTATCTGTGAATGGCGAACTCAAAAATATTCAATTACAGAATTATGTAAAGTATTTAATATTACTAACATGATTTATTTTTCTACCCTCATTTTTATTACCTACAACAAATGGATTATGTGTACTATGTTCACTTTAGCAATCGTTATATTTTTGTTCGTTATGAGCTTCGATTGCGATCTGGGTCTCATCTAAGCGGACTAGCGTTTTCTCTTAATCAAATTCCAATTCGAGTATCCAAAAAATTGTCGACCGCCGTTCAAAACGTTTTCCAAAAATGTAACAACACGATACTTTACCTTTTCATGCTTCATTTTATCGCGAATGATGATTCCTTTTTTGGTTTGATTCAATTTACCTTCCCAATTCATTTTGGCGATAAACGGTTCCATGACTTTAGGGTGCGTTCCTTTGAATTTAGGTACATTTCCTAACGGGCCGTAATCGAATTCATCTGGCTTTAATTTGTATTCAGAGTCAATAAGCTCTATACCGTGATGCATTGAATCTTGCTCCTTCTTTTTTGATTGCATCAAACGTGGCGGGCGAACCCAACCATAGTGATATACTGTAGCGTCCGTTTTTATAACGTTCAGCTTCTCATTGTCATTTTTTCTAAAGGAAACAGCATCCAAATAAGAGTAGACACCAATATTATTTCTCACGAGTCTAACCTCATGCTTTGCCCATCCATGAACAGGTAAGTGATGGCTGTAATCTCCAAAGAAATGGTAGTAATTAAACAATAATCCCTCTACTTCTGGATTATCTAGATTGTCCGTGCAAAGTTGAACAATTGAATCTAAATCCTCTTCATGAACAACCTCATCAGCTTGAAGATATAGACACCAGTCGCCACTACATTGTGACATTGCAAAACTCGTTTCATTGGCGAAAATTACACCATCAACGAATTCCTTTTCTGACCACACACGATCAATGATTTTAACTTTGTCGGATCCAATTGAGTCAAGAAGCTCTCTTGTTTTATCGCCATCTGCATTGTCTCCAAGGGCCACAACGAACTCATCTACAATGGGCAACACGGATTCAATAGCCTCTTTAATCGGAAAGTAATACTTGTCAGCATTTCGTACCATCGTAAATCCACTAATCGTCATTGTTTGTCCTTTTGTTTCTCAGTGTTAATCAATTATAATCCGCTAAAATAGTTTGTTTTTGATATTTAATTGACAATTATCGTTAATGTTTTTTCGACATTCTTTACGAGGATTCAATAATATTAATCTAAACCCTATATTTGTCAAAAAAACAGAACAAATGTCAGAACAAATAGATGCAGTAAGTTACTGTGTAGGAATGAGTTTAGGAGGAAGTTTACTTCAACAAAACTTACAAGGAATTAATACTACAGTATTAGCTGAAGCAATTAACGATGCTTTCGCAGGGAAGGAAATGAAATATACTCCAGAAGAAGCGAATGAAGTTATTCAAAAGTTTTTAAGCGCTGAAGGAGAAAAGAAATTTGGAGCAAACAAAGAAGTAAGTGAAGCCTTTTTAGCAGAAAATGCAAAGAAAGAAGGAATTACAATTACTGATTCTGGATTGCAATATGAAATTATAGAAGCTGGAAGTGGTGACAAGCCGAGTCCAACAAGTAACGTTACTGTTCACTATCACGGAACTTTACCTGATGGAACTGTTTTCGATAGCTCAGTTGATAGAGGTCAGCCAGCTAGTTTTGGAGTTAATCAAGTGATTCCAGGGTGGACTGAAGCTTTACAATTGATGCCAACTGGAGCGAAGTACAGATTGTACATTCCTCAAGATTTGGCTTATGGAGCAACTCCACATCCAGGAGGACCAATTGAGCCGTATATGGCATTAGTATTTGATGTTGAATTATTAGAAATAGCATAATGAAAAAGTTTTTATTTCTTCTTCCTTTCTTCGCGCTAGGTGCTTGTGGAGATGATGAAGTAAAACCGGATAAGAGTGATACGCTTGAGTTAAAATCATTCAAAGACAAATTATCGTATTCTTTCGGGGCTCTTGAGTCACAAAAAATTACTGAATCTACCAATGCAAACGCAGCTAAATTGGATAAAGCGATGCTTCTTGAAGGGTTTAAATCAGGATTCAAATCTGGAGTTGCACGAAACCAGAATGACCCTTGTAAACAAACAATGGAAAGCCTTTTTGGAAAACAAGGAACGGACTTGGATGAAGCGTATTTGAAAGAAGGATCGAAATGTTATGGAAG
>JABSPC010000233.1 GCA_013215515.1 Crocinitomicaceae bacterium | reverse complement strand
TTTTTCTGGCCATTCAATAAAACAAATGCCATCAGAATAAAGCATTTCTTCAACTCCAATATCCAGAGCTTCTTCTTCGCTATTTATTCTAAAAAAATCAAAATGATAAACTTTGCCAAACATTTCGCTTTCATAAACATTAACAAGAGAATAGGTCGGTGAACCTTCGGGATTTACGATTCCCATTGCGCCTAATAAACCCAATATAAAAGTAGTTTTTCCTGAACCCATTTCAGCTTCAAAAGCAAATACTTTTCTATGCCCAACAGTATCCAGAAATTCTTTAGCCGCACCAGGGATGTCATTAACTGACTCAATCCATATCTCCAACTTCGTCTCCATATGGTCTATAATACTCGATATGGAAGGGTAAGGTTACAGATTTTCACAAAAAATGAAAGTTAAACTTCTCGATAATGAAAACACACTAAAGTTATTCGTAATAGTATTTCAGGTTTACCACTCATCCGACTCCACTGAAAAAGACATAAAAACTGCGTTCTACCCTAGATTTAATGATAAATTCAAGTATTAACGACAACTCCTATTTCCAGGTTCCTAACGTTCGGAAACTCAAATGTTACGTTGGGAAACTCAAAGCTAACATACAACCATAATATCTAGGTCTCTGTGTGTTTAATGGATAAACTCAAAGTAATTTAAACTCAACTACATGAACTCACGATTGCTCTTAGCGACTCTTTTTCTTGGAATAATTTTGTCAAGCGCATCTTGCAAATCGGCAAAGAATGTAATCTTATTTCAGGAGTTAGAGGCCGCTGCAGATACTTCATTTGTTAAAAAAAATTACACTCCAATCTTTAAACCTGATGATTACTTAAAAATTCAAATAGCTAGTGAATCTCCCGAAGATGCCACACCATTTAACGTAGAACTTGGATTAATTACAATGGGTACAAACAATGGTTACTACAATGGAATCCCATCAAATGGCGGATATCTCGTTGATTCAACAGGAACAGTTGATCTACCCATTATTGGAGAACTCGTGTTGGGTGGTCTCAATAGAATGCAAGCCACAACATTAATATTAGAGAAACTAGCAGGGCATTTAGTCAAGCCCACTGTTCAAATTCAAATTCAAAACTTTAAAGTGACAGTTCTTGGAGATGTTAGGGCTCCAGGTACTTTTAAAATTCCAAATGAGAGAATCACAATTCTTGAAGTCTTGGGCTTAGCAGGTGGACTTAATATAACCGCAAACCGAGAAAATGTTCTGGTGATTCGAAATGATTTAAATACAGACAAAACATACCGAATTAATCTAACCACAACGGAAGCTTTAAGTTCTCCTGTCTATTATCTGGATCAGAATGACGTCATCTACATCGAACCAAACAAATCCGCTAGAATTGGATCAACAGTTTGGTTTAAGATGAGCCATTTTGTGATCTCAATCTCCTCCGTAGTGGCGTCTCTGATTATTGTTGCCTTCACTTAAATTAACATGAAAAAACAAGGCTTAAAAGAACAAAATTTGATACCAGTGTAAACTTAGAGTATGCTCTAAAGCATTGGAAATGGTATATCGCCGAAAGAAACAATTAAAATGTTGTGTAATCATAAAAACGAAGCAAATTGAAATTTAAACAGATATTCATATCGAAATTTTCCCAGGACACCATTTGGCTAGCAATTGCTCAAGTTGCAGTAATTTCATCTGGATTGTTTATTAATATATTTCTTGGCAATCAAATTGGAATTGAAAATCTAGGTCTCTTTCACCAATCACTTGCATTTTATCTTATTCTTTCTACTCTATTTGCTTTGGGCCTTAACAATTCATTGATAAAAAAAGTATCAGAAGTAATCTAAAGCGAGATAGAAGTGAAACAGATACTTACGGCTAACCTTAGTTCAACCTTGGTCATTTCAATAGTGCTAAGTTCATTCGTTGTATTTCTAACCATTCTGTCACCGAATATTTTCAGTTCAGCGCAATTGGCAACAATATTACCAATTCACTTGGCAGCTCTTCCTCTATTCAATTTAAACAAGAACTTTAGATCCTACTATTGTGCACGCAGAAATCAAAAGAAAATTGCAATTATAAAAACGATGCGATGGACTGGACTCGCTGCACTTCTGTATTTTTTTTCTGTTTCCAATTTTGAGCTCGCTGAAATGATGCTAGCCTTCATAATTGTAGAAGGTGCAATAGTTATATATAATGTATTATCAAATTTAAATTCATTCAATTTTTCTTTCAAGAAAAAACTTGTTCGAGAAACATTTGCTTTTGGTTTGGGTAGCTATGTTTCAGAAATAACTTCCATTGTCAACTCCTCAATGGACATTATTATTGTTGGATACCTTCTTTCATCAGCAGATGCTGGTCGTTATAGCTTTATAATATTCTTTGTTAAAACGCTCTATATTTTCCCAGGAATTCTCATGCAAAACATCAATCCCATTATCTCGCATCATTGGGCACAAAATCAAATTTCGGAACTGAACGTCAAATTAAAAAAACTAAGAATTGTCAATATTTTAGTTCTTACCATTCAGGCAACTGCACTTCTATTAGTTTACAATTTTCTAATGACATTCCTAAAACACACAAACAATGCGAGTTTTGAAGCTTTTAGTATATCATTAATTGGAAGTTATGTTTTCGCACTCATTTCATGGGGAGGATCCATATTAATTATGACAGGAAAACTAAAAGCCAATTTCCAAAGAACCTCATTAGTATTGATTTTAAATCTCGTTTCAATTATTGTCCTCACTTTCTATTTTGGTTTCATTGGCAGTGTATTGGCTGTTTCATTAAATGGAATTACCTCATTTATGCTTCTACGAACATTTATTCATCGCAAAACTGGTCTTAAACTAATTTAAGTGAATAGAATTATCAATTATATCATCGCAACTAACGTACTTATTGATGTACTTCTCATCTTTATGCGGTCTATCCTGGGCTATTTCTATCAACTAAAAAAATTCTAATCAAAATGAAAATATTAGTAGTAATCTCAGTAGTTAATGGCCAAATCAGTCCTTTTGTTCAAGAACAAATTGACTCTTTACGTGCGATTCATATCAACTGTAAAACATTTCTTATCCGCAAAAAAGGAATGAGAGGGTACTTGTCGCATTATAATTCTTTTATCAGAAAAATTAATGAAGAAAAGCCTGATCTCATTCATGCACATTATGGCCTTTGTGGAGTATTCGCGAACTTGCAGAGAAAAATCCCTGTAGTTACCACCTATCATGGATCTGACATTAATCTGAAGAAAAACAAAAGATTCTCGAAAATTTCAATTCGATTAAGTAATCGAAATATTTACGTCACTGACCATTTAAAATCAATAGCACTTGATAAAAAGGGAGTTGTTATTCCCTGTGGAGTCGATATTTCAATTTTCAAACAGTCAAATGCTCAGCAAAGTAAATTAGAGTTAAACCTTGATCCTGATAAAAACTACGCGCTCTTTAGCTCTAGTTTTGATAACCATGTTAAAAATAGTCCCCTCGCAATAGAAGTAATTGCACAGGTTAATAAAAATTCGAAATCTCCAATAATACTTATTGAATTAAAAGATTTTACGCGATCTGAAGTTGCACTTGCCATCAATGCAAGTCAATTCGTTTTACTCACTTCATTTAACGAAGGGGCACCTCAAGTTATCAAGGAAGCTATGGCTTGTGGCTGCCCTATTGTGTCAACTGACGTTGGATCTGTTAGTCAACTCATCAATGATATTGATGGCTGTTATATTATTGAGAGTAATGTCGAATCGGTGGCAAAGGGAATTACTTCTGCATTAAATTTTTCTAAAAATCAAGTTTCAACAAACGGAAGAAAACAAATAAAAACCCTTGAATTAAGTCTATTCCAAGTTGCTGAAAAACTTCATACCATATATTCTAATTTAATAATAACCACAAATACATAATATCATGAAAATTGCATTTTACTTTGGACACCCAGCACAATTCTTATTTGTCCGTCAAACAATTAAAGAACTCAAACAACAAAATCATGAGGTTCTCATTTTACTTAAAAAGAAGGACGTTCTAGAAACTTTAGTTCAAGCCAGCGGCTTCGAATTCACTAATATTCTTCCTAAAGAACGTAAAAATTCAAGACTTGCAACTATGACTAGTCTTTTGAAGAGAAATCGATTGATGTATCCAATTTTAAAATTATTCCAACCAGATCTCTTAATAAGTTCGGACGCATCATTTGCACAATTGGGGAAAATAATAAACATCCCAAGAATTACTATTCTTGAAGATGATTACGAAGTAATTAAACCACTCGCCCAGATAACCTACCCATTTACTTCAACTATTTTATGCCCCAATGTATGTAGTGTCGGAAAATGGACGAGTAAAAAATTCGGGTATGATGGATATATGAAGTTGGGATATCTACACCCAGATGTATTTACTCCTAATATATCAAATGTTGAGAAGTATAATATTGATAAAGACTATGCAATTATTAGACTTGCAAAACTGTCCGCATATCATGACGAAGGTGTCAAAGGAATTTCTCATTCTTTACTTGATCGTATTATCAAAACTCTCGAGAAAAAAAACATTATTCCATTAATTTCAGCGGAAGGTAGCATTCCAAAAAAATATGCAGAACGCGTTCTTAAAATAGATCCCGTAGACATGCATCACATTCTTGCCCACGCTAAAATTCTCATTTGCGATAGTCAAAGTATGAGCGTCGAGGCAGCTGTTCTTGGTGTTCCATCACTTCGATATAGCAGTTTTGCTGGCCGAATTTCTGTATTAGAAGAATTAGAATCAAAGTACAAACTAACATTTGGATTTCAGATAGGTCAACAAATTGAATTATTCAACAAGCTGGAAAATATTTTGGAAATGCACAATTTCTCTTCTGTATTTAAATTGCGCCAATTAAAAATGTTGGAGCACAAAATTAATGTAACCGAATTTTTAGTTCGTTTTTTCACTAATTACACTCTTAATATGATGGAGTTATCCGTAGATTCAATAAGCAATATTGAACCTTCAGTTGCCGAAAACAAAGATGTTGCATGAGTAGTTTTAATCAAATCATTAGGAAACTAGATAATCCCTTTCGGATATTATTCTTTCCCCTCTAGAGAAAATTTATTGAATTTGCTCTATGGGAAATTTATTGAATTTGCTCTATGAGAAATTTAAAAAGATACATACCGATAGAAGTCAAAATTAGTGAATCTCGGCTAGTCAAAAAATCCAAGATCGACTTCGTTAAAGATGCCATTGGCAACATGGGACTTAACTTCGTTTCGGCTCAAATGAATTTAAATTATGTTTCGACACGGCTCATCTATAGCAAAGATGATTTCAATCTTGGTAAAGAGGAAGAAAGACATACCGGAATTGTAAGCTTAAAGAAATTTAATAATGTTCGACACATCGATTCCTTTTTCGAAAATGTAAATACAAAATTAACAGTTGGTGGAGTCTTTGTTGGCTACATTCAAACAAACGAACAACGTGTTTCGAATAGAAAGCGAACTAACAAACTTCGTATAGGGGAAATTGCATCTATTTTTGAATTTATATTTCATAGAATTCCACCCAAAGTAAAATTAATAAAACCCATATATTTCTTTTTGACGAGAGGCAAGAATAGAAGGATATCGAAAGCAGAAATTTGCGGACGTATGGTAAGATCTGGATTCACTATTTCTGAAATCAATGATGATATTGATGGATTTCTTTACTTCTCAGTTATTAAGTCTGGTGAGCCCATTAGAGACGATCAACCCAGCTACGGTCTACTTTACAAAATGCCAAGAAGAGGACAAAATGGAAAAACAATAGGCGTGTATAAATTAAGAACTATGCATCCGTATTCAGAATACCTTCAGGACTATGTATTGAAAACTTATGGATATGGTAGCAATGGAAAACCAGCAAATGATTTTAGATTGACAAGGTGGGGTAAAATTTTTCGGCGATACTGGATTGATGAATTACCCCAACTAATTAATGTTTTCAAAGGAGAAATGAAGCTTGTAGGCATCAGGCCTGTGTCGGATCGGTATTATCAAGACATTCCTAAGCATTTACAAAAATTGAGAGAGAAGAGAAAACCTGGTTGTATACCTCCATATGTGGCGTTCGATAAAAACCCATCTAAAGAAGGTGTTTTTCAAGCAGAAGAAATGTATTTGAGGTTGCAAAAAAAAGACTCATTTCGAACGGACATGAAATTGGCTTTCAAAGCTATTATCAACATTGTTATCAAACGAAAGCGAAGTGCCTAAAAAATATAATTTGAAAGGTAAAACCTATTTCCTTCTTCTCGAAAAGCTAGAAACATCTCATATTGAAGCTGCCGCAGTCAGTTGCCTATCGGTGGTTCCCTCTTTATCCGATTTCGGTTCCATTTCAACGTATGGAATTAATACTTCTTCGAGCGAAATCCTTCAATGTTGTCTCTAATACTCGATGCTTCAATGTAAGTATACAAATTAATGCACTTGAATTTTAAATGAACTCACTTGCTTAGAAACTCCAACTACATTAACGATTAGCATTTCATTACTATACTTTGAAAGATCAATCGACTCAGAATTTACGAGTGAATAATTACTTGCACTAAATACCAGCTGACCAGTTAATGAATAAATAGTTATATCGACATTTTCATCGGCTCCATCAAAATGAAGTGTTCTATTTTCTGGATCAAAAAAGTACTTATAACTAATGTCATTTTCATCAATTGAAGCCCAAGCATTGCCCTATGCTATTTCAATCACATAATGCAAAGTTAAATAATCATGTGGGAAGTTAACAGGCCAAACCCTGAAGCTTACGGTATCATTATGTGCAAAAGACATATGTGCGACTCCTATTATCAATTTATTAGACCAAAGAGGTGGATCCAATAATATAAAATCAGCGCTATCTGAATTTTGGACATCGCTATAATTATTGTCTGGGTCTGTGAAATTTGTTACCCACAACGATGGTCAGCTAGTCGGCTCAAGGCAGACCCATCGCATTTGAAGGTCTTGTCCAGAATTATTGAAGAGCTCAATGTAATCATGCACGGGGCCATAATCAGTGTTTTTCGAAATTGTAATTAATGTATCGGCCACTCCCCATGTGGAATTGTTAACCTGTCCATTACCTATTAACGGCACGAAAAATAATAGAATAATAAATTGTCTCATTACAACTTTAATTAATGGCGGTAGTCAATATTATCGTCTCCTTCTTGAAAAACGAGAAACATCTCTCTTTGGAGCTGCTGCAGCCGATTGGCTTTCAGTAGTCCCCCCTTTATCAGATTTTGGTTCCATTTCAACGTATGGAATTAATACTTCTTCAAGCGAAATTCCTCCATGCTGGAACGTATTACCGTAATGCTTCACAAAATGATTGTAGTTGTTTGGATACACAAAAAAGTCATTCTCTCTCGTAAACACAAACTCAGAAGAAAGTCCACTCTTCGGTAAGAACCCTTCAGAAGGATCTTTAACTTGGAACACTTCTTTCTCTTTATAAGAAAGGTTTCTCCCGACTTTGTACCTCAAGTTTGTATTTGTGCTTCTCTCCCCCAAAATTTTAACGGGATTGTTTACACGAACGGTTCCATGATCTGTAGTGACAATAAGCTTTTTCCCAGCTTCAGCGCATTTCTTGACGATTTCGTGAAGAGGCGAATGTTCAAACCAAGACAGCGTCAAAGATCTATAAGCCGATTCATCATCAGCAAGTTCTTTAATTACTTCCATGTCTGTTCTAGCGTGAGAAAGCATGTCTACAAAGTTCCAGACAATCACGTTTAATTTATTATCTAAAAGCTTCGTGAAATTATCTGAGAGCCGTTTTCCAGCATCGAGACTTGTGATCTTATTGTACGACCACTTAATATCTCTACCTAACCTTTTCAATTGAGCTTCTAACAGTTCAGCTTCATATTTATTTTTACTCCCCTCATCCTCTTCGTTCAACCAAAGATTCGGATACTTTTTAGCAATCTCAGAAGGCATTAAGCCTGCAAAGAAAGCATTACGAGCATATTGAGTCGCAGTTGGCAAGATCGAATAAATGATCTCTTCATTAATTATATTGTAATATTTCGAGAATATTGGGCTCAATACCTTCCACTGATCGTATCTTAAATTGTCTATCACAAGAACAAAGGCGGATTCATTTTCCAAAATGGGATTGATCTTATTTTTGAACAGTGTATGAATCATTTGTGGTGACTCCTCCACTCCATTTAACCAATCCAAATAATTATCTTCAATAAATCGAGAAAACTGTGTATTAGCCTCCTTCTTTTGCATATTAATAATCTCCTGCATTCCAGAGTCTTCAATTTCTTGAAGCTTCAACTCCCAATAAACCAATTGATCATAAACGTCGTACCACTCTTTAATATCCAAGCGGCTGTTTAGCTGCATTCCAAGTTCTTTGAACTCTTTTTGATAATTAGAATTGGTCGTTTGAGAAACGAGCTTATTTTTATCTAGATTCTTTTTAATTGCAAGTAAAATCTGATTTGGATTCACAGGTTTAATCAAATAATCCGCAATATCACTCCCAATGGCTTCTTCCATTATGTGCTCTTCCTCACTTTTTGTGATCATCACAACTGGAACATGCGGCTTGTCCTTTTTAATTAACACCAATGCATCTAACCCACTGATACCAGGCATGTTTTCATCCAAAAAAACAATATCAAACTCGGTATCTTTGTTCCTGTCTACCGCTGTTGCACCATTATTAACCGGAACAACCTCGTAACCTTTAGATTCAAGAAACAGAATATGTGGTTTTAATAAGTCTATTTCATCGTCTGCCCAAAGGATTTTTACTTGCATATGCCTTATATTTTATAGATTTGACATTCGGAATTAAAAGTATGCAATTGCAATCGAAAGTCAACATTAATAACAAAAAGAAAATATTCAACGATCCCGTGTACGGATTTATTTCAATCCCGCAGGAAATTATTTTCGATATTATAGAACACCCTTTTCTTCAGAGACTTAGAAGAATCAAGCAACTCGGGTTAACTCACTTAGTGTATCCTGGAGCTCTGCACACTCGTTTTAACCATGTTTTGGGTGCTATGCACCTCATGTCGAAAGCCATAGCTACAATCCGTAGAAAGGGGCATGAAATAACACAATCTGAAGAGGAAGCGGCGCTACTTGCAATACTACTTCACGACATCGGTCACGGGCCGTTTAGTCATGCACTTGAACATGATATTGTTAGCGGAGTTTCTCACGAAGACATTTCAACTTATTTCATTGAACGCTTAAGCGAAGAATTTAATGGTGAATTGGATCTTGCACTCGAAATATTTAGAAATACATATCCAAAGAAGTTTTTACACCAATTGGTTTCAAGTCAACTAGACATGGACCGAATGGACTATTTGAACAGAGATAGCTTCTATACTGGTGTAAGCGAAGGGAAAATAGGAAGCGATAGAATCATTGAAATGATGACTGTTTCAAATGGGAGCCTTGTTCTTGAAGAAAAGGGAGTGTATTCAATCGAAAAATTTATTGTAGCCAGAAGAATTATGTACTGGCAAGTTTACCTTCACAAAACAGTTGTTGCCGCTGAGTATATGCTAATTCACGTTTTGCGAAGAGCCAAAGAATTAACGCAACAAGGAGAGAATATCTTTGCAAGCCCTGCACTTACTTTCTTTATGAAGAATGATATTACTGCGGTCGATTTCAAATCCAATCCAGAAGTTCTTGAAAAATTCGCGCAGTTAGATGACTTTGATATTCTCGGAGCAATTAAAGTCTGGCAATCCTCGGATGATCAAGTGCTCTCTAATTTGGCAGGAAGAATCATCGATCGTCGATTGTTTAAGATTGAAGTTTCTAAGATTCCTTTTACCCAAGAACGAATTGATGAAGCTAAAGCTAATGTTCTAGCAAATATTGATATTTCTGATTCAGAAGTCGATCATTTTGTTTATACAGATAAATTAACAAACAACGCATACAACCACGAGAAGGAAAATATTAATCTATTGATGAAGTCCGGTGAGATTATGGATGTAAGTGAAGCTTCAGATAACTTGAACATTTCAGCTCTCTCGAATCCAGTTGAGAAATACTTCTTGGCGTATCCCGTTTTCAATACTTCTAAACCAAAACAACTTTCATTGCTCAAGGACATTAAGTAGAAATTACTGTTCCTTTATTACAATCTCATAAGAAGTTGTTCCCTTGGTAACATTGACCATTTCAAAATCCCCTAGATCTAATTTCATTTCAAGTTCTGAATAGAATTTTACTTTTGAAACTTGATTCGTTTTTGTATTAAATCCTAAGGTTCCTGAACCATCACCATTAATTTCGGTTCCCGCATGCTGTATATCGGCGATGTAATTTAAATCAACATCAAAATACAATGTTTCATCTAAAATTGTCCTTAGTTTATATACATAAGTCATATCCATACTGAAACACTACCACTCGGAAGTGGCATATTAAAAGTCACACTATGATTGTACTCAGCGCCAACATTCATGCAAGTATCTTCAAAAACCATAGCCTCTATTCCTAACTTCAACCCATCATTGA
>JABSPC010000232.1 GCA_013215515.1 Crocinitomicaceae bacterium | reverse complement strand
TTTTCCCAAAGTAAATTTTTTGTTAAACCGCAATCTAAAGAATAATAAACTGCAAGCGTATCAGATTTAGCCGGAGACCATTGTCTGTAAGCAACATCAAAAATCATTTTTGCTGTAGTAATGGAAGAAAAATCTAAAGTTGGAGAAACAAAGTAATCTTTTTCTCCATCAAAATTTGTAGAAAAATTATCTAAGAAAAGACATGAAGCACTTAATCCAAATCCACCAACAACAGTATTGTGAGACCAAGTTATGTCATTGTCGGGGTTGTTTATTTTCCAATTGTTTGGAATAGATGGTGTGTTTTCAAATCCTTCAGATAATGGTAGTGAGATACCGGTTGTTTGATTTTGGACTACTATGTAGTTAGATGAATAAGTAGAATCAGTTCCCGCAGGATTGCTAACGATTAACGAAACATTGTAATTTCCAGTAGAAGGGTAGCAAATTAAAGGGTTTAAGTCTGTAGATGTGCTTGGTGTTCCTCCTGGGAAATACCATTGCCAAGTAAGACCTAAATTAGGAGTAGTATTGGTAAATTTAGCACAATTGTTTGGGCAGATATTCGTGTCAGGAGAATGGAATTGAGCTGTGGGAAGAGCTGTTACAAATAAATTAGACTCCCACAAACCTCTTCCATAAGTTGCAGCTCTTATTTTACCTGATCCATAGTGGATTTCTAATTCATTTACAATAACATTTGGAAGATTATCGCTAAAAAGTTGCCATGTAGCAAGGTCATCGTTTTTGTAATAAATTCCAATATCTGTACCTATATATATTCCATTGTTAGAACCATATTCATAAGTAATACAATTAACTGGTAGGTTTGGTAAATTTCCAGAAACATTAACCCAACTAGTACCACCATTAATAGATTTATATACTTTGTTACCATTGGTAAAACCTGATATACTTACCCATAAAATGTTAGGGTTTAAATCATGAACCGTAATGTAGGTAATGGCATTACCTGGTAAGCCACTTGTTATATCTGTCCAATTTCCACCTCCGTTTATGGTTTTGTAAATTATGTTGTCTGTTGCAGCATAAATTGTATTGCTGTTTGATGGAGCTACCACTAAAGATTTTAAGAAGGGAGAAGAAAATGAAGAGATGGTGTTCCAAGTATTCCCTCCGTTAGTAGATTTCCAAACATCATTATATCCTACATAAATTGTACTCGGAACATTTGGATCTAGGGTGTAAGGGGTTACCCAAGCTCCAGAACCAGTTATTCCGCCAGTTATTCCATTAAAAGAGTTTCCTCCATCTGTAGATTTATAAATGTTACCATTTTGACTAGTTGAATAGATGATGTTTGCATTGGAATAATCAACCATACATTCCATTCCGTCACCACCAGTTACATGAGTCCAAGTTCCACTTTTTAATAAGGTACACCCGTTATCTTGAGCTCCAACTATTATTGTTCCTGCATCTGTAGCACTTCCTCCCATTCTGTAAAACTGTGAATGTTGAATACCAGCAGTAATGTCAGAAAAATTATTTCCACTATCAGTAGATTTAAATATTCCACCATCAGAACCAACAAATAATGTGTTTCCATAAAAATCGATGGTATGAATATCTGCATGAACATACTCATATGATCCAGTAGGCCAATTCCATTTACTTAAACAGTTTAAAGTAGAACCTCCATTAGTAGATTTCCATACATTAACTCCTCCAGTATAAACTTCGTTTTTATTGGTTGGAGAAACAGCTAGTGCCATATCATACCAGCTTTGCCCACCAGAATCACCACCATTAGTATTGTATCCAAAAACATTTGGCGTATTTGTTCTCAGAGAAAAGCTATTTCCAGAATCAGTAGACCGATATAACCCTAAAAAACTAGCATCGTTTGAGTTTGAAGCTAATAAATAAACATAGTCAGTATCACTCGCAGTAACTGCTATTGATAATCTTCCAACACCAGTAATAGGAGTTCCTGAAGAACCATTACTAAATGAGTTACCTCCATTTGTAGATTTGTAAAATTGTGTATTTGTACATGTAAAAACAGTATTAGAATTGCTAGGGTTAAATTCTATATCTCTGATAGACCCTCCTAATACGCTTACCCAGCTCGCACCAGCATTAATCGTTTTATATAGACCAGCACTAGTGGCAACAAATAGTATGTTAGAATTGTTAGGGTCTATAATGATTTTACGCATTACTCTACTTTGAGTAGTACTCCAATTAAGTCCGGTACTATTCCATGTAGTACCACCATCAATAGATTTCATTACACCAATACTGTAAGTGTCATTTCCGTCACCATCACCTGTAGCAATATAAACAATGTTAGAATTATTAGGATCTACTACAATTCCAGAAACACCCAATGAGGATAAATTATCTGTTAAAGGAGCCCATGAGCTTCCATTGTCAGTTGATTTCCAACAGCCACCAGCCGGAGCACCAACATAAATAGTGCTACTATTGCTAGGATCAACAGCTATTGCGTTTACTCTTCCTATTCCAGGATTCCAACCAATAGAATTCCAACTAGTAGGGCCTAAAGGGATCCAATTGGAAGTTTTGTTATTTGCAGCTCCTTTTGGAGTAGCGTATGTTGCCTTAAACTTATTATATTCATTGTAAGAAAGAGATGGGTCAATAATTCTTCCAGAAGGATAAACTCTTGGTTCCATAAAATATTCCCAACGTTTAAACTGTTTCCATCCTTTTCCTTTTTCATAAGATTTACCTTCCCAATGGTTGTAAAATGATTTTTGAATATCATAAAAGTTAGC
>JABSPC010000231.1 GCA_013215515.1 Crocinitomicaceae bacterium | reverse complement strand
GATATGATTGAAATAGGGTCGTTCATCGGATTAGCTGCAATGACGAATTCAGAAATCACGATTAAAGATGTGAGCTGGGAAAACCTCGGTATCATTCCAACAATATTTAGAAGACTCGGAATCAAGATAGAAAAGAAGGGTGACGATATGTTCATTCCTAAGCAAAAGAGCTATAAGATTGAGACCTTTATTGATGGTTCAATTATGACGATTGCGGATGCTCCTTGGCCTGGATTCACTCCTGATTTATTGTCGATTATATTGGTTGTAGCCACTCAAGCAAAAGGAAGTGTTTTGATTCACCAGAAAATGTTTGAATCACGCTTATTCTTTACGGATAAGTTAATCGATATGGGAGCACAAGTTATTCTATGTGATCCACACCGAGCAACGGTAATAGGATTGGACAGGAAATCGCCTTTAAGAGGAATTCAGATGACTTCTCCAGATATTAGAGCAGGAGTTTCATTATTGATCGCAGCACTTTCTGCGGATGGGAAAAGTACAATTCACAACATTGAACAAATAGATAGAGGGTATCAAGATATCGATATACGATTGAATAATTTGGGTGCAGATATTAGAAGAATAGGGTAAGCTCTTTACTCAAGAAATATAAGGCTCGACAATCCCGATAACTTTCAGGAGTCGAGCCTTTTTTATTGCTTCTTAAATTGAGTTATTGAACAGTGACGAGACCTTCTGTTAATAGGTGTATTTGTAATTAGATTGATCTTTCCCTACCTTTAGTTATCGAAAAAAAGCACAAAATGAAATACGTAATCATCTTTATTGGAATACTCTTTCTAGGTTTCACACCAGCTCAACTGCCAGTTAAGCCTCCAGCTATAGGATCAATTGCACCTGATTTTGTGCTGAAATCGCCAAAAGGGAAAAAAATCAAATTATCGAAACTTAAAGGGAAGGTTGTTCTTATCGATTTTTGGGCATCTTGGTGTCGACCTTGTCGCGCTGAAAACCCAAATGTAGTTGAAGCTTACAATAAGTACCACAAATCTAAATTTGAAAATGGAAATGGATTTGAAGTACTAAGCGTCTCTCTCGATCGAGCGCCTGAAGCTTGGAAAAAAGCCATCAAAACAGATGGCTTAAAGTGGAAAAATCACTGCATCGATGAAGGCGGAAAAGTATCGACTCAATATGGAGTCAAATCTATTCCAACTGCATTCTTAATCGATGGCGATGGAAAAATAATTGCATCGGGGAATAATATCCGTGGACTCAAGCTCCACTTGGCTTTGGATAAGTTGTTAAAGAAGTAGAAAGACCCTCCTTCCAATTTATTTTTTGTTACCTTTTATAAACGATCATATTATAAGGTAGAACCAACATATTTTTTATGAAAAGCATATTATTCTTTGTCCTAATTGCGGGACTAATCGTTTCTTGTCAAAGTACAGGAAAGAACATAATTGCAGATTCAGATCCTAAGACTGATGAAAAAAAATCCGCAATCCAACCTATTGCCAATGTCGATTCTCAATCTCAACTTTTCCAAGTTGAAGCCAATGAAGCCGATACTATTCTATTGCCAAATGGAGGAAGCATTGTTTTTGAAAAGAACTCATTTGTTGATTCTAAAGGAAAAGTCGTAAAAGGAAAAGTAGATGTGAAATGGGAGGAATTTCATTCATTGGAGGACATCATGCTCTCTGGAATCCCTATGAAGTATGATTCAGCCGGTGTTGCACATGATCTTGTGTCAGGTGGTATGTTTACTATCAGTGCTAGTCAAAAGAACAAAGAAGTTGAAATGGCAGAAGGAAAATCCACAAAGGTTAACTTGGTTTCACTTCAAGATACGCCGTGCTATAATTTCTATGTGTTAGATGAAGAAACGGGAGATTGGGCATATGAGTCAACCGAGACTGGCGAAGTATTAAAAGACGCTGTGGAACCAAAAAAATCAGAGCCAGATTCGAATTCAGAGATACTTCAGATTGAATTAATGACCGATAATATCGAAGAGTTACACGGCAAGGATATCGTTGGTTGGAAAACCGTGACACCTCTTAACGCAAAGGATAAGAACATATTGGCATCGAGATACACGAAGTCTAAACTTGAGACTACGGATATAAAGGGGGAGTATTTAGCGAAAATTGTAATTGGGAAAAAGACACATGATTATAAAGTGAAACCTTATTTCATGTCGGATGCTGTTAAATATTCTAGAGGGAATAATGCTGAAATAGCCGCTGAAACGAAAGCGCTGTTGAAGTACGCAAATGATGTTGCTAATGGCAAAGTCATTCGTTCAATAGAGATCGATAATTTTGGAACGTACAACTGGGATGTTGTAAACAAGCGGGAAAACTCAAAGCGAATGATTGCAAGCTTTACTTTCCCTGATAAAACGGATTCACGAATTATTTCTTTATTCCTCATTTCTCCAGATGAAAATATTATAGTGAATTACAATGCTGGAGGAGAT
>JABSPC010000230.1 GCA_013215515.1 Crocinitomicaceae bacterium | reverse complement strand
CCACAGCGGATTATTGGCACCTGCGTAGTGCAATTTTTTAGCCGATTTATCCCAAACGCAGATTGAAATGTCCATTCCTTCCTTGGTTTTTGCTTCGCCTTTTTACGTTAAGGCTGTTACAATTTTAGAACGAAGCATGTCTAGGATAGTTCCGGGATACGTTTCATTTTCGATTACGATCTCATTCAAGAATCCCGTTCCTAGCATGCTCATGAATGCTCCGGGAACACCGTGCCCTGTGCAAACTGCTACCGCCCAAATGGAGAGGTTTTTATTGTGATTATTGTAGACCCAGTAGAAGTCGCCACTAACCACATCTTTGGGTTTGAAGAATACAAAATGTTCATCACTGATCTTCTGCCATTCACCTTCCTTGGACATAATCGCATCCTGAATTCACTCGGCATAAAGAATACTATCCGTGATTTCCTTGTGTTGGATTTGAATTTCAGCATTTTGCTTGTTGACTAATAAGTTTTTTTCTTTAACGAGGTTGTTCTTCTTTTTAAGGTAGTGCAGACCAAAGCCAACTAGTATTAAAACAAAACCAAAAATCCAAATCAGGGTTTCACGCGCTTTTACTTTTTCATTGGCAATTTTTTTGTTATTGGCAGTCTTCGTCTTGTTTTGAACCCTAAGCAAGGAATCAGCTATTTGCTTTTTCTCTTATTCAAAGGTAGTTTCTGCTTCGATAGCGACGTTGTTTATTTGCCCTAAATTGAGACTGACATTGTATTTATGGGCGAATTCAAGATAATAAACGGACTTCTCGAAGCGCTTCATTTTCTTCATTATTTCAGACTTGATCTTATATGCCTCCCGTATATGCTCAAAATATTTAAAGTTGTTACGGCAGTATCATTGTGCTTTATAGCCAGCTTATATGCCTTGTTTCCATACTCGCGGCATTTTTTATTGTTGGAAAGCATTAAAAATACATGCGACAAATTTACGTGCCCATTAATCGTATGGCGCTTATGAATTTTCCCACCCATCTTAATAGCAGTGAAGTATTCTTTTGATGCTTTCACAAAATCACTGGTATAGCTATAAATGGCTGCTCGCATATCTACAGACTTAAGAGCAAGAAAATCGAAATGGTATTTTTTCGAGACATTAAGCGCTTGGTTTGCATAGACCATTGCAGAGTCAAATTCATTCATGTAAATTTTTGCTCTGCCAATATTCAGGAGACCGGTAATTTGGCCTTTGAAATTTTCAAGGTCTTTAGCAATTTTCACTGCTAATCGGGAATACTTCTCTGCCTTTTTAGCATTGATGTAGCTTGAGTCTCTGCTTGCTGTGTTTAGTGCATTAACAACAGTGGAATCTTTAAGAGTTTTAAATTTCTTATCGTAAATACCAAGTTCTTACAAATATGCATTGCGCTCCTGAGAGATTGAACCAAAGGATATTATCGCAAAAATAGATAGGTATAAGGACTTTGTGGCCATGATGGTACGAACAAATATACAAGAAGTTACCCTTGGAATATAACATTGTGGAGATTAATCTGTTATCTGATAGAAATGATTTGTGAAGCAAATCGTTTAACTACTTTTACACGATGCGTTTGATCCTTTTTATATTTTCATTGACGGGTTTTCAGGTTTGTAGCCAAGAGACCTATTTCGTGAAAGATGCTTTTTCAGAAAGTTCTATTCCTTTTGTTAAAGTGTTTCCTAATGATGGTGAACCATTTCTTGCAGATATTGATGGCGCTTTTGATATTCAAGCATCTACATCGACATTTCAATTAAAATCTAGAGGCTTTAG
Source organism: Crocinitomicaceae bacterium (assembly GCA_013215515.1). GTDB lineage: Bacteria > Bacteroidota > Bacteroidia > Flavobacteriales_D > Crocinitomicaceae > UBA4466. The sequence goes on along the minus strand of JABSPC010000230.1, from coordinate 2,870 downwards.
GGATACGACAATTAACGTTGCCTCTATTACAGATTCAATTGTTTACCTTATGATAAGAGTTCAACAGGTAGACGAAATAACGGTTGTGCCAGGAGTGAATCCCGCACATCGGATAATGAAAAAAGCAATTGAAAATCGAAAGGCGAATCATCCATTGAAAAATGATGCTTTTCGGTACAACAGTTATAGCAAGTTTATTTTCGATATCAATCTAGAAGATCTTGCAGCAATTTCGGATACAACGACTGATAGCACGATAATGGAAATGAGAAAGTTCTTTGAATCGCAGCATTTATTTATGTTGGAGAGCTCATCGAGAAGAACTTTCATTCCGCCGTATAGAGATCAAGAGGAAATCACAGCGTATAAAGTTTCAGGATTTACAGACCCGATATTTTCAACTTTTGCCAATGGAATGCAGTCGTTTAGTTTTTACGACAACCAGTTTGATTTACTGGGTTCACATTATATAAATCCCCTAGCGTTCGGTGGAATTAACCGTTATTTATTCGTTCTAGAGGATTCAACTTTTCACGAAACGGACACGACTTATACGATCTATTACCGACCTAGAAAAGGGAAGACGTTTAACGGGTTAGAAGGACGTTTATACATTAATACAAATGGTTTTGCTGTAGAAAAGGTAATTGCTCAACCGTACAATGATACTACCGGAATGCAAGTAAAAATTGTTCAGGAGTATGAATTCATCGATGGTAAAAAATGGTTTCCTACAAAACTGAATACAGAAGTTGATTTTGGCGCTGTTCAGTGGGGTAATGGAGGGTTTAATCCAAGACAAATTGGAACAGGTCAAACGTATATTGAAGATATTGAATTGAACCCCTCTGACCTTGCAAAAGGATTTAACAATAACATTACGATTTTCACTGCCGAAGATGCGAATGAGCAAAATGAGAATGAATGGGATTCTTTGAGACGTTATGACATCACCGATAAGGAATTGAGGACCTATGAAATGATTGACAGTTTATCTGAGGCAATGGGATTTGAAAAGAAACTCAACTATTTAAAAGCATTGACGGAGGGGAAGCTTCCAATTGGTAATTATGCATTGGATTTAACGCGGCTTATGCGGTTCAATTTTTACGAAAGATGCCGATTTGGATTGGGGTTGGAGAATTCGAAAAAGTTGATGAAAAACGTTGTGATTGGCGGATATTTTGGATGGGCAACAGGAGATAAAGAATGGAAGTATGGCGGGTATTCAACCATTCATTTAAGTCGTAAACGCGGAATGAAAATTGACCTTAAATACCAACAGGATATCTACGAGCGTGGTGGAAATAACTTTATGACTTCAGGGTTCAATCTTCAAAGTACAGATGCTCTAAGGTTCTTGTTTATTTCGAGCATGGATCGACAACGATTGGGTGAAGTCGCATTCACGACTGATATCAAGGCGAATATGTCCGTACGAATCTTTGGAAACTACCAACGAATTGGTTTTACGAATGACTACCGATTCCTTCCTTCAGATGGAACGTATTCCAGTCCTGTGGATGTCGACTTGGCTGAAATAGGATTTGAATTCAAATGGAATATTCTAGAGAAGTATATGCTTCTAGGAAATAAGAAGGTCTCTCAAGGGATCAAGTATCCAACTATGAAGTTTAAGCTGGCCAGAGGGGGTAAAGGATGGTTTGAAAGTAATCTTGACTACCTAAGAATGAATGCCGAAATCGCCCAAACATTTGATTTCATCGGAGTAGGGAAGCTGAAGGTTAAAGTGGAAGCTGGGAAGACTGTTGGAAAGGTGCCGTTGTTCTTAACACACGTAGGAAATGGTACAGGACAGCAATGGATGACAAGCGTCGCAAATACTTTTGAAACAATGGCTCCGGGAACTTTTTATAGCTCAGAACAAGCCGCTCTCTTCACTCGATTTGAATTTAGATCGTTCAAAACAAAGGCCAAATGGAATGAACCAAAAATTTCATTGCACCACGCAATTGGCTACGGTAGAGTGGATGACCAAGTGGATCATGTTGCTGATTTTCGTACAATGGAAAACGGTTATTATGAGGGCGGACTTATTTTAGATGGTCTTTATATCTCGTCATTAGCCGGGCTTGGAATAGGAGTGTTTTACAATTATGGAAGCTACGCCGATACGGATTGGGAGAAAAATATAATGCCTAAGATTGCTTTGAGCTTTAGTATCGATTGATAGGATCGTCCTTTGGACTTTTGGATCGTTCGCTTCGCTTACTTTTGGATCGGTCTACGACCTTTTAGATTTGGAACGAGTTTGAGAATCACGTTTCTAACAATCGGAAAATCAAACAATCGGACCTTCGAATAATCTATTGTTAATTCCAATTCCTGAATATAATCTAAAAGCAAAGCGCTCTAAAAAGGAGCTTGCTCCTTCGCTGAGTTCTTTGCCAGAGGGCTTCGTCCACCGGCGAAAGCGTTGCGACTAATCCAGCAATCTAAAAGGGAGTTTACGACCGATCCAATATCTACCTCAGCATATTAACATGCCCAGTGATAAAATGATCGGGATTCAAAGGCTCACACGTTCTATATTCAATTGTATATCCGTACGTTCCGTCTTGGACTACATTTCCTCTGTAAGTTCCATCCCATCTTTCATTAACATCTCTAGTTTCGAAGAGAAGTTGTCCCCAGCGGTTGTAGATTTTTAGATGCCACTCATAGATGTAGAAATCAGTGACTGCATAAAATGCATCATTGAATTCATCTCCATCCGGAGTAAATGTATTTGGAATATAAAGTGTAAATGGTTCGATGTACAATTCGTTGTACGCTGTATCCTTACAACCCCATTCGTTTGTCACAATTTGCATTGGATAATGCGTTCCGTCAAATAAGTATTGGTGGAT
>JABSPC010000023.1 GCA_013215515.1 Crocinitomicaceae bacterium | reverse complement strand
GTGCCTACAAAAGCTTTGTTACCAATAGTGAATCCAATTGCATGATAGCGTTCACCTCCACCAAAGTCTGCCTTTTGAGTCCAGATATTTGATCCCGGATCATACTCCCAAAAATCTTTTCTGTAATCACCGTTTATATCAACGCCGGTTCCAACGTATCCTTTTCCGTTGATTGCAAATCCAACAGCCTGTCGTCTTGCCGTTCCACCAAAATTTGCCATTTGTGACCATGAATCAGTCATTGGATCGTACTCCCAAAAATCTTGGAAATAAGGATTTCCAGTACTTGTACCTAGTCCTGCATAAGCAACATTTCCAATTGAAAATGATACGGCTGCACATCTAGACAGTCCAAGGCCTACACTATTTCCTATATTTTCTTGATTGTCCCAATCATCTTGTGCAACGTCATAAGAATACAACTGTCTACGTTCAAATGTTTCATCCAAACCCAAACCAATATACCCTTCTCCGTTAAGTTCAAACCCTATACAAGCCGATTTTGGAGCACCATTGACATTGTCGAGTTGGGTCCATGTGTCTGTTTGAGCGTTCGTATAGAACAAGCTTGTCGTGCATAAACTAATCGTAATTAAAGTCTTTCCTATCATTTCAATACGATTTTATGAGTTCCTAATTCTGCGTTATTTGAATCAAACAAAGCGATATAATAAATCCCGGAAGAAAGATTGTTTCGATTTATAGATGCCGAATTTCCTTCTGCAGATTGAGTCATAATTTCCGATCCAATTGAATTATAGACACGAATTGATTTTACATCAGAGCTCTCGTCCCATTTTAGGTTAATAATATCCGTAGCTGGATTCGGGAAAATTGAAATTGAAGAAATCGAAGCTTCTAGTATTCCAGCCACTTCATCGTCTTCCTCAGTTTTCCATCCAAATAATGACATTGGAGTATATTCATACATGCTTCGTTTCTTTCCGAAACTTCCTTTTCCACAGCCGAAATATCCTTTATCGTTGATAGAGAATGAAACACCGTACCTTCTACCATCGGTAGGGAAGTAGGCTCTTATTTTCCAGCGGTCCATATCCGGATTGTATTCCCAAAGGTCCTCTTTGAATCCTCCGTCAACGCCACAAACTATAAACCCTCTATCGTTTAAGCTAAACGTTCCACCTGAAGCTCGTGCAACACCATCGCAGTCGGCTCTTTGTTCCCAGTTATTAGATACTTCATCGAAGGCCCATAAGTCCTTTCTGAAAATGTCTTGGTCACTTCCGAATCCAACATAAGCCGTATCATTAATTACAAAACTCATTAAGTTATATCGATCTCCTCCAGGGAAATTGGCTTTTTCATCCCAGTTATCAGTCAATGGGTCGTATTGCCAAACGTCCTTTTCATAATTGGCCGTTCCTTTTTTACCACAGGAAACATACCCGAAATTTGTTGTGTTAAACGAAGTTGCAAAGTAGACTCCATTTCCACCGGCTCCTGGATAATTTGCGATTTGAGTCCAGATATTAGTAACTGGATCATATTCGTAAAAATCTTCTAAAGGAACACCAGTTGTTGAGTAAATTCCACTATGCCCGGTTCCAACATATCCTTTACCATTAACAGCAAATCCAACTGGGTTTCTTCTTGCGACACCTGGTAAATCTGCGAGTTGAGACCAAATATCTAAAACAGGATCATAATTCCATAAATCCTTTTCAACTAGGGAGTCAAGACCTGCGCAGACATAACCTAAATTTCCAATCACGAAAGTAGCTGAACGTTCTCGTTTGATAATAAATGGTTCCTTCTGGTCCCACGTGTTTTCTTGTGCTATTACGAGCGATCCGAAACAAAGGAAAGGCAGCAGTAGATATAGTTTTTTAGACATTGCGTGCTTCTTTAAGTGTTTTATAATAACATCGAGCCTACTGGGCTGACAATAAGTTTGTAATTTTTACTTTTCCTGATTTAACTACTGAACCGTCTTTTACAAGTTTGTAAATGCAGTTGCTTGGAAGTTGATTGCTTTCAATAATTTTTCCAGAATGGGTAACAGGTATTTCCTGAATAATTTGGCCCTCTTTATTTGAAACAACTAAGAACAGATCAGAGTGGCTTCCGGAGAAATCATCAACAGTAAACTTATAACTGCCATTCGGGGTTTCAGTTAGATTTAAAGTAACGTTATCGAATTGAGGTTTTGCAGGTAAATAGTTCGGGTTGTATTCCCAGAGGTCGTTGAAATTAATTCCATTCGTTCCGATGCCTACGTATGCCTTGTATGCAATTACAAATGCAACGGGATAGCGCCTTGATACACCTAAGAAATCTTCAACTTCTTCCCAAGTATCGTTCGTAGGATTGTACTTCCAGAAGTCGTCAACATCATCATCCGTGAATGGGTGGTGTCCACACCCTATGTATCCGTATCCATTTAATGAGAATCCTGTAGCTTGTCTTCTAACAGAATCTCCGCAATCTGCTTTTTGAGTCCAGAGATCTCCAACAGGATCGTATTCCCAAAAATCCTTTGATCCAGTAACTCCGCCAAGATCGCCTGTTCCCATGTATCCTTTGTCTCCAATAGCAAATCCAACTGCAGAATTCCGTGAATTCCCAGGGAAATTTGCAACGGTTGTCCATTGATCAAGGGGCGGGTCGTAAGCATAAAAGTTATTCGATGATCCGCCACCGCCACTTGTCAATCCGGATCCAACATAGCCAATATCATTGATGACAAACGATACAGTTCCTCTTCTGTTAGGGCCTATAATGTCGGCTTTTTGCGTCCACATATTCGTAGCTGGGTCGTATTCCCAATTGTCATCTTGATAACTGCTTCCGTCTCTTCCTGTTCCAACGTAGGCTTTACCGTTAATTACAAATCCATGCGCATGGTATCTTAATCCTCCACCGAAATCTGCTTTCTGCGTCCAAGCGTTACTGGCCGGGTTGTATTCCCAAAGGTCTTCGTATAGTATATTTGAAACTGTATTTAAGTGCCCAAGGCATATATATCCTTTATTTCCAATTGAAAATGCAGTGCTACGGTGTCGAGCTATGGTGGGGATATTGGATTTTTGATTCCATGTTTGTGCGCAAGTATCTGTAGACATTAGTGCACAGCATAGCACAATGTAGAGTAGTGTTTTCGTCATGTTGTTAATTCTATAGTTACTCGCAAAGTAGTAATTAATTAGACAAAAGGATGAAGATTTAAACCTTAAAAAGGGATCTTATTAGATTCCTATTATTTAGGGTTGAATTGGGTTTAACTTTATATCTAAACTCAAAATACAGACGCCATTAAATGTGGACAAGTTGCATACTGAGTAATTAATTAAACGGAAACCGTCAATTTGGATATTACGGGTGAATTGGAATTTGCAATAGCTACTCTGCTCACTTTTAGCCCTATACACCAATGAATAATTTCGTTGTCACAAAGCACGAGAACTTTCGATTTTTCAATGGCATTCAATTTTGCGTCAGAAATTATATGCGAAATCAATCGCGTTCCTTTCATTCCGATTGGGGCCATTCGATCTCCAATTTCCCACCTTCTCAAGTGTAGTTCACCTTTAATTTTTGACGCATCAAGGTAAATTTCCTTTTTATTAAAGGATTGAGGTATTTGAGACACNTCTTCCATTATAAGTTCAGGAAGTGAGAATGTTTCTTCTGTAAGAAAAGTCAATTGCGTACCATCAAATACTACCGATTGAAAGTTATGTGAATGTGATTTCGTCAGGATTACTTTACTCCCTTTTCGATTCAGTTTCTGAACTTCCAAAGCAATGCTTGCTGGTTGATTTAACTGTCGGAACAACTCAATATATGGCAGCTCTGAGAATTCATTAATCGATTCTAGTGAGATTGAATTGCGTTTTAAAATAAATTCAACTGCTTCCTTAACCTCAAGTTCTAACTCGCGTTGTTTGGTTTGAAATTGCCTTATCGTATTAATGACGCTCTGATTCAAACCTGGAATTGCGCTATCCAATTCGGGGAGAATTACGTTTCGCAATAAATTCCTTCTGTATTTCGAATTACTGTTCGAAACATCTTCTCGCCATTTGATATCGTTTGCATTTGCGTATTCTGTCAAATTCTCTTTTGAAAAATCGAGTAAGGGTCGAATAATCCCATTGTTTTCGTCAGGCATACAAGCCAAGCCCATAACTCCAGACTTTCTCGCTAGGTTCAAAAAGAAAGTCTCTACCTGATCGTTTAAATGATGGGCCAGCGCAACTTTATTAGATGAATCATTCGCTAGAATAGAATGGAACCAGTCGTATCGAACATTTCTGGCCAGCTCTTGTAGATTCCCTCCGTTCTTTAATTGGAGTTCTAGATCGACTGTTCTTTTGTCAAACGGAATTGAATGGTCGGCACAAAATTGTTCTACAAACTGAGCATCTAATTCTGAATCATCACTTCGTAATTGATAGTTAACGTGAATGACAGATATATTAAATTTAAGCTTCTTTAAAATGGATGTAAGGACTATAGAATCTAATCCTCCACTGCAAGCAACGTAAATTGCCGATGTCTTTAAATGCGTCCAATTATCTTCAATATGTTTTTCAATGCTATGCATTCATTCCCTTTAAAATCGATTGGACTTTAATATTGCATTCCTCATATTCTGCTTCTGGCGAAGATTGAATTGTAATTGCTCCTCCAACGGGGCATGACAAATATTTAGCTTCTCGATTATAAATCAAAGTTCGGATAACAACGTTGAAGTCGAAATCTCCATTGGGTGCAATGTAGCCAATGGCTCCGGAATAAATCCCTCGTTTGAAATTCTCATGTTTTTCAATCAACTTCATGGCGCTGTGTTTCGGAGCTCCAGTCATTGATCCCATTGGGAAAGTAGCTTTTAAAATTTCAGTGAAAGAAATACTTTCGTCAACTTCGCAGGAAATCGTAGAAATCATCTGGTGAACCGTTTCGAAAGAATAGATTCCAAAAAGTTCATCAACCTTTACGCTGTTCTTCGTTGCTACTTTAGAAAGATCGTTCCGAACCAAATCAACGATCATAACGTTTTCCGCACGTTCTTTTGGATCTGCCAGTAATTGTTCTTTCAAAAGTTGATCCTCTTCATCTGTAGCGCCTCGTTTCGAAGTACCCTTAATAGGTTGTGAAATAATCTTAGTTCCTTCCCTTTTAATATATCGTTCAGGACTTCCACTAAAAATGTCAAAATTACCGAGAGAAGAGTAACATGAAAATGGAGCTTGAGTGAGTTCATTTAATTTGAAATATGTAGCAACAGAATTTTCCAACTCAACGTTCTCTGCATAGAATTCTTGGCAAAAGTTCACTTCATAAATATTACCAAGCTGAATCTCATTTTTAAGATTAGTCACTTGTTTGAGATAGTCCTCTTTTGTTAATCTTGCTTTGAATTCTACATCTAGACTGGATCTACCCATATTAGAATTTGAAAAGAATTCAGATACAAATGCTTCATTATCTGAACTGGGTTTTCCAAACAGGTAATTTTTGATCTTCTCATTTTCAATTTTGACCACCGTTTCCGGAATCCAAAGCGTTGCTAGTGGATACTTGAGAGCGTCTTCATTCTTCGATTCTAAGCCTTGAATTTTCAATTTAAGATCATAGCTCAAGGTTGTGAAGATGTATTTGCCTTGATTTTCATTAATGAATGATTGTATTGAATCAAGATCAGATTGTTCGTCTAATATAAAGGTAGGACCTAAGCCAAAAGCTAAAATTCCAGAGCCATCATTTTCGTTGAGGTATGTAACGGGTGTTGTCTTCACGGTACGAATTTAATTACAATTCCCAGAATTAAACTCAGGTTTAAAGGAAGTTGTGAGCATCGGAATTGCTATCTTGTGAAAGCCAGTTATGTTATACCATCTTCTCAGACTAATAGTAAGTATTGGCATTCGACTCTTTTATAGACAGATTCGAGTGAAAAATCGCGAGTACTTAGATGATAAGGGTCCGAAAATTATTATTGCGAATCATCCAAATACATTAATGGATGCTTGGATTTTGGGGTATGTCTGTAATCGACGAGTTTATTATATGACGAAAGGGACGTTCTTTACAAGTCCTTTGAAACGCTGGGTATTGAATGGACTGGGAATGATTCCTGTAAATCGTAAAGCCGATGGAGTTAGCAGTGGCGTATCAAACGAAGATTCATTTGAAGCGTGTTACCGACTACTTGAAGAGGGTGAAACATTGGTGGTTTTCCCAGAAGGGAGTAGTTTTCAGGGGCGTCTGTTGCGTAAATTGAAATCGGGAGCTGCGCGAATTGCGATTCAAACTGAATTGAGAAATGAAGGGGGATTGGGACTCAAGATCTTTCCGGTAGGCTTGAATTACATACGACCTGAGAAATTCGGAGGTTCGGTGCTAGCTACCATCGGAGAACCTATTAGTCCACTGCCCTATTTAGAAGAGTTTAAAACGGATTCGCTAAAAGCTGCACGGAAGTTAACCGAGCAGTTAACAATGGGGTTGTCGCGCCTTATCGTTCGGTCAGAGCAGAGTGAAGAGGAGGAATTAGTAGAAGGTATTGTTGATATTATTTCTTCCGATTATATTAAGTCTGAAAGTAAAGGTGTTGAGCGAGATGTCGAGGTTATGAGAAGTGTGTTTGATCAAATGAATGTGATCCGAATTTCTCAACCATGGAAAATTGAAGAAATTAAAATGCTCGTTGAAAGCATAAATTGGCAGATCGATAATTTAAATATAAAATCGGATTTCTTGGATAGAAAGTACCGATCTACAATGTTTAAACGTCAATTGGTGCAATCGATTTTATTTCTTGTTCTTGGTTTTCCTATCTTTCTTTATGGATTTATTCACAACATTTTTCAATTTAAGATTACGGATTTCATCGTCGTTAAAGCTATCAAAGAAGTAGAGTATACTGCGCCGATTTTGGTTCTATTAGGATTGATTTTTTATCCATGTGTATACTTGCTATTCATGTTTGGATTTGATTTCATTTTTGAACTTGAGGGCTGGATGAAGTGTACTTATTATTGGAGTATGCCGTTAACTGGATTAGCAGCTCATTATTACTATCAATACTACAAACATGTTCTGTTAAAACGAAAATTCATCTTCTTAATGAGAAGAAATAAGAATGACATAGAAACCCTAAAGAAGGAGCGAGAAAGTTTGAAGAAATTGGTTTTTGAAATCTAATTATTTCGAATACTCCAATCCAATTTTCCCTTGTATTTTATATATTTCAAGATACGTATCCATTTTATTGAAAAGGTTTTCGTAGTGCTGAATCAAGGTGTTTTGATAGTTGTTCAGAAAGGTCGCTAAGTCAATCGAATTAATTACTCCTATTGCAAATCGCTCTTGAGCCAGTTCCAATGCTTTTTTAGAATAAGATAAATTTTCTTGAGAGATAGATACTAATTGTGCTCTAGCCTTGTACAATTCGATCAAGTTTTGAAGGGTATTTGAAAGTGTGACTTTCATGCTTTCGATATTGATAACACTGATTTCTTCCTGAATTTTAGAAACTTCAACTGCTCTCTTATTTTTCCAATTGTTAAAGATCGAATTGCGCAAGTTGATGTTTCCGTAATAGGATAAATTGCTTATTTGAGCTTCAAAAAGATTGTCTTTTATTTCTCTAATCCAAGACCATCCTGGTTGAACTCCTGCTTGAAAAGACAAGGTTGGATACAGGAAGGAGCGTTGAAAAGCCGTATTGGTTTTCTGCAATTCCAATGAAATATATTGATTCGTCAAATTCTGATTGTTTGAATACATTTCCTCTTCAGCTTTTGAGAAATCGACATTCATGATGGTAAGATCCATTTTGTCCGTGAGGTTCAATCCTTCAGCAACAATGGTGCTATCGTTCATCAATAGAAGTAGGTTGCGAATTGAATTGTCGTATGAAATGTCTTGCATCAATAGATTTGTACTGTCTGTCAAATATTGATTCTTGAATTGCATTAACTCCAATGTGTTTGCATGACTATATTTTTCCTTGATTTCGTAATAGTGCATCTTATCTTTAGACATCTCCATCACAGATCTGAACAACTCCTTTCTGTCACTTTGCAATTGGGCTGTGTAATATGCTTTTAAGACGTCCTGGATCGTGTTTTCTATTACGACCATTGCGTTATTCGCACTTTGAGTTTCCAGTAATTCAAGGCGCTCTTTTGATATTCTAACTGCAAAGCCCGTGAATATATTCCAATTAGCTGTTAACGACGGATTGATACTCTGTGATAAAATAATTCCTGGGGTAAATGTGAAAGGATTGTTTGTGTTGTCCTGAATCGTATTCGAATTCATAATGCTTAGGTCAACAGTTGGGAATGCCCCTGCTTCCGACCAACGATTGTTTAGTTCATTGATTGAAAGTTGCTTGTTAGAAATGAGGACGGCGTAATTTTTCTCCAAAGAAATGAACACTGCTTCGGATGCGCTTAAGTCACGTTGTGTGAAGCTCGTCGCGCTTAAACCGATAAAAACGAGAAGAGTACTAATTTTCAAATTCATGTTGATTTTTCTCTAGTTTTATTACTGGTTCTACCGACCTTTTATCCAGGTTTGATTCACCGTGGAATACCCATCTGTAGAAAATTATTCGTCTGTTCCAAAATAAGATTGCGGCAGGGTAGAAAAACAAAATAAATAGTGTTCCGAATAACACGCCAAATGCAATTGAAACCGCCACAGGAATCAAGAATTGAGCCTGCAGACTTGTTTCTATGATAATTGGAAGAAGACCTGCTACTGTTGTTAATGAT
>JABSPC010000229.1 GCA_013215515.1 Crocinitomicaceae bacterium | reverse complement strand
TCTTTTTTGATCATATTCAAGACGATGAAAAGAACTCCAAGGAGGACTTATTGAACTTCTGTATTGAGCTAGGAGACGCTTTTTCCGGGTTGTATAAATACCAAGTGAAATGTGGTGTTCATGAAGCGATATCAGAAGTTCACATAGACTGGAGAAATACAAGAAGAGGTCGCTATGTAGAGTTCAATTTGGTAAATGATAGAGGCACAAAGTTTGGCCTAGTGTCTGGAGGCAGAACAGAGTCCATTTTGATGAGTTTACCACCTGTTGCAAACTGGGAATACTGTAAAGAAATTGAGACTAATTCTCAAGAAGAATTCACGCTTGAAAACCTAAGAAAAGGTATCGATTGGATTGTTTAATCCATCGAACTAAATTTAGACCTACTTCCGGTTAAATTATTAATGAATTGTACAATACTCAAGTAGGATTGGGCAACCATAACGTTATCAATGCGTTATATACTTGTAAAGACCACCATTCTTTGCTAACTTATACCAAATTACTACTACTTATGAAGAAGTCTATTGCTCTAATTGCATTGATTTTGTCGTCAGGAACTACCTTTTCACAATCAACCTACCAGGTGAAAACATCCGGGCAAAATTATTCATTGCCACAAATTCAAACAGCCATCGAATCTGCCGATTTTTGCGGGTATTATTATACCGATGAAAGGCATTTGCTAGTGTTCGATGATGGAACAGAAGTAGAGTTGAAATCCAATGATGAATTATTGATTGAAGGTGTCACACTTGCAAATTCGTGTGTAACTTCCGATAGAAAAGAGAATCCAGTAGTTTGGGCAATAGGGGGAAACGGAAAAATTCTTAGAAGTGGTTCAAGTACAGGTAAGTTGTCTAACTCAAATTAATAATGTGATTTTAGGTTAAACTCGATTTTAATACACCATACCATGAAAATACTACTAACTCTTTTTATCTGTTGCCTGTCGGTGATTAGTTTCTCTCAGGACAAAAAAGATAATATTGAGAAGAGCAAAAATGATCTAGTCGAGGTTAGATCGGAACTAGTGAAAGTTGATGATAAAATCCAAATTATTAATGATAGAATTGATTTTTCGAAAGAAACTCCAGCTTCTCTTAGTGCTCAGAATACAATCAATGATTTGAATAAGAAAAAAGATCGCCTTAAGAAAATTGAGTTGTCAATTCTCAGTCACTTATCAAAGAGAAGTTCATCTCGGACAATTGATAAAGTGAAAATTCGTAAAAGTGATTTTGACAAATTACCTAAGCAAAATCAAGAACAAATATTGTTGCACCCTGAACGATACCAAGTCGTAAACAAATAATGATTAATATGAAAAAATTAATACTACTTTTTTGTTATTTGACATTGGCAGTATCTGCAGAAGCGCAATGCCCATTTGACAATACTTTATATGTCGACGCGACGCCCCCTTGTCCAGGAACGTTTACTGCATTATGCATGAACGGTGGGCAATATGTATCTGTAGATGTGGTTTCAGGAAATACGTATACTTTCTCTACCTGTGGAAACGCAGCGTTTGATACCGAAATTACAGTTTACGATGTTGGAGGAGTAACTGTTTTAGGTTACAATGATGATGATTGTGGAGTTCAATCTACAGTTACTTGGGTTGCGACATTTACTGGTACGGTGAATGTATTGGTTGATGAATTTAGTTGCTCAAATACTGGAGCTTGTACTGACTTGACTGTAACCTGTGCGTTACCTATTCAAAATGGTAATGGATGTAATACAAATACCACAATTTGTACTCCAGGATTGGCTGGGCCATTTGGCTTTTCTACTCCAGGTCCGCAAGTTGGAAGTTGTCTGAATTGGATTGGGTTGTCTTATGCATATGTAGTTCTATACATTACTCAAAGTGGGCCTTTAGAAATGCTTATTAATGGAGATCAAACCACAGGGTTCTTAGATGTTTCAATTTTCAATATTCCATTTGGTGCTGATCCATGTACTGCTATACAAGATGTTAATAATGAGATTTCGTGTAATTATGCCGCAGTTTCTGGAGGATGTAATGAAATAGGTACTTTCTTCGGTTGCAGCTCACAAGTGCCATCACCTATGGTTACAGCGGGGGATGTGTTAATGATTGTTGTTGAAAACTGGTCAAATGTTTCGACGAATTTCACACTAGATTTAGGGCCGCCGCCAGCAGCTCAGACTGGACCGCCAGATGCTACGATTGTACCAGTTGCTTCTATTTGTAGTACTGACCCATCATTCCAATTGACTGCCGCTAATATGGGGGGGGATTGGACAGGAGTAGGTGTTTCACCAACTGGAATGTTTGATCCTTCAGTAGGTGTCGGTACATATACAATTGATTACGTAATGGGGGCTGCGCCTTGTACTGATGCAGATCAAACAACGATAACAGTTGTTGATTGTTCTGTTCCAACGCCGTGTCCAGACTATGCAAATGTCGCTACTGGACTTCCAGATGCATGTGGAGGACAATTATATGATTTTGAAGTATTAAACACAGGTTGTAATGCTACTGTATCATTTACCATGGGTGGTAATTATGGTTCTTCTTTTGGTAATGAAATAACATGGGAAGTTTATAGTGTTTTAACGGGAGATCTTCTTCTATCAGGTGGACCTGGTACAAATAATGGCGCTATTA
>JABSPC010000228.1 GCA_013215515.1 Crocinitomicaceae bacterium | reverse complement strand
GCTACCTTATCCATATTTGAAGATCCTGTCGTGGCGAATCGCAGTTACAAGCCGAATTTTGCTTACATGGTTTTTGTAAAAGGAAAAAAGGTCTATTCCGTAGAATAAACCTTTTTACTGCAATCTCGATTTTACAAACCAGAAAAGAAAATCGAGTTTAAAAGATCTTTAGAAAGATGGACAAGAAATTGTTTTGAACGAAACTGCTGTGGTTTTACAGGCCAAGCTAAGTCCAAGAGATATCTCATGTGAACCACCAGACACACCGTTGTTCAATTTCGAAACTGTGACATCATAACTATATCCTAATTTGAATTTCCCAGTATCAACTCCAATAGACAAGATAAATGCGTCTTTATTTCTATACCACGCCCCTGCTGTAAAGGCTCCGTATTTAATATACGTACCAATCATGATTTCTTGGAAACCATTTTGATATTGGTAAATAATGTTTGGCATTATCGAAGTAGTGTTTCTGTATTGCGACTTAGCACCGAATGGAATATTAGCCCCCATGTGCGCTGTAAGACGAATCGGCAATCTAGATGACCCAATAATCATTGATTCATCCGGTCTGTTTAAGTGATGTGCTGCTAATCCAAAGAAGAAATGCTTGTTGTATCCAACTAGTCCTGCTGATGCATCGAAGAAGTATCGATTTCCACCGCGCTGTACATCTCCAGTTTGGTATATGAATCCTCTTCGCGGATCAATCATATCTCCAAATGTCAACTTATCCCAATCAAGATATTTGTTCACCATTGCCGCTTTAGCCCCAAACATCATCCTGAATTTACGATTGACTTTAAGATGATAAGAGTACACCAATCCAAGCGATGAAGTATATATTGTTCCTTGACCCTGTTGATCATGGGTAGCGATAATGCCAATTCCTCCAGAAATATTCTTGAAATATTGATCATACGATATACTGTATGTAACATAATTACCAGTAAGGCTAGGCCACTCATTTCTGTAGTTCATTGCAAAGCGCGGACAAATCTTAGACCCAGCAAAGGCAGGATTAAGATATATCGGGTTCGCATAAAATTGGGTAAACTGAGGATCCTGAGCGGAAGACCCGAAGCTAACTCCAATAAAAAGTAAAAGTAAAATTAAAATGTTTCTCATGTCTTTAAAGATTTAATAATCGTTTTCCAAAGCGGTTTGGCTTACCTAGAAATCTTAGGGTCACTTGATGAGATAAAGCTTTTTTGTTATTCATTAAACTATATGTATAATCAGAGTTCACGTGCATTGAGAAATGCTTAAACTTCACTCCAATTGAGGCAGCAGGATCAAGATTAGAAGAAATTGCTCCTCCAATTGTTAACCATTGCCAGCGGTAGTTAAAACCTAACCACGATTCTGAAAGCTGCTCATTTTTTTGGTAGACCATATAAGGTGAGAATTCCATTTTCTCATCCCGAGATTTAAGGTCTGTTCCCATTGTTGCTACAAATTGCGTTCCAGCTCTTCGTGGATCAGTTAAATCAGTTGAATAAATATTATCCCGATGGTTAAATATGTTATCTACTTGTGCACTTACGAAGAACCACTTGGTATTAATGTTCAATCCAACACCCAAATCTTTATACCATAAGTTTTTCCCCACTGGAGCCGTACTATCACTATAGTAATCATGAACATTTCCTCTATCGAATTCAACTTGTGAAACACCACCCATATTTTGACTACTCAGGTATTTATTTCCCATTTTAAATCTGACCGATGGTTCAACCGACACCCTTTTACTTACAGATATTTTAGGTGAATAGGTAAACATTGCGTTCCCTACTTGAATCCCCCCTTTATTATATACTGAGTGATTCAATTGAATTCCTACCCCTCCACGAATTGCGTAAGAATAACCATCAACAGATAGTTGATTTGAAAATTGTTCATTTGTATTGCCGTACCATTGTAAACGGCTCATTGTTTGAACTCGTGGCGCAATCAACGTCCCAACAGAACCAATATTTAAATCCTGAGATGTCATACCAGGAACGTGATAGTGTGGGTCTCTAGAATTATTAAGAGCAATTGGATTGTCCATCATGCGCTGAATTTTCCTTGCAAATTTTGACATTCTATTTCTAAGTGAATTACTGTATTCTGAAACGCCTAAACTTTTCCATTCACTTTTCGATATATTTCTAACAGTATTGACTGCCAAGTCTGAAGGAGATTCAACATATGTTAATTCATACGTTTCTAATTGCTTTTCAGTGTTCTTAGCCAAAAGCCGTCTTGCCTCAGGAATAGCATTGAGCTCATTTAAACTCAACAATGGCACATTCACACTCAATATAGGCTCAATTGGAATCAATCTTGGTTCGCTAAGACTAATTGCAGGTAAACTTGGAACAAACGAATTCGTTGCAACAATCAAATTGGGAGCAGTCAGTACCGAAGCCCCTTGCCCCCCTTGATGAATATTTGGTTCTTGAATCCCAGAGATTAGAACTCCGTTATTAGCGTTTGGTCCTTCTGCCTCATCGGAAATAGTGGAACCATTTACTGGGTTATCAATTGAATTATTTGAATTTTGAGAATTCGCTATTTTACTCTCTAAAGAAATAATAGCCGATTTTAAATTGGCTATCTCATTCAATAGAAATTGGTTCTCTGCTGAATTATCTAAGTTGTTACTTGCTGTTTGAATTGTCTTGTTCGCTACAGCATCAGATGAACCTGAGCCAAAATAACCAATGATACCAACCGAAGAAGCAATTAACAATAAAGCTGAAGCTCCAATTAACGCAAAACGTTTCTTAGATTTCCCTCTACTGAGTCCTTCTTGATTTGGATATACAACAGGTG
>JABSPC010000227.1 GCA_013215515.1 Crocinitomicaceae bacterium | reverse complement strand
TTTATCCTTGTCATAGATGTCTTTCATGTCGTATTCATCGTAAACTGAGTACTCATCTAATTTGATTAACTCCAATCGAATTAATTTTGATGCGATAGTAGACGTTACATGTAATCCATTTACTGCAGGGTTACCTGCTGCGATTGAAGATTTTGACTGTGAGAAGCCCATAAATGTTGTTCCTAAAATTGTTGCGAGTGTTAAAATAATTGTTTTCATAATTGTTGATTTTAAATATTGATTAAATGATTGTTTGCTTATTAATTGTTACTTCTTAGTAGAGGAATATGGCTGCTATAACTCCTATGTTAATGACCATTCCTATTCCATTTCCGATCATTGCTTTAATGATTATTTTTTGATTAATTCCCTTTTTTACTTGTCTCACTTCTTCTGCCGTTGCGTGTGGATTGTATTTCTTGAATTTTCTGATTTCATTGGTCGTTTGAGCCGTTGGTATTACCGAAGCGATAAGATTAACCGGAGCGGCATAGATGTTAATCAATGAACCTGTTATTACTCCGACGGCTAAAGCACCGTTTCCCATGTGCAATGATTTTCCGTGGTGGCGAAGCGATTTTGCGTAGTTGAAGCTTTTTGCATTCAACATTACTTCAGTTCCGTTAAAGTTGAAGTAGCGGTTCGTCGAAGTTGACTTAGACGCTACTGAAGTTCTCTTTGCCTCATTTGAAAGGACAGAACCATTTATTGTCATTAATGGTTTCGCTGTATCTGACAACACAATTTCGATGTGTTCTGTTGACTTAACATCTTGGGAAGTAGTTTCAGGAGTTGTACTTTCTTCGCTCGCCCATGGATTTTCTCCCTGCGGAGATGTTTCCCAACGATTTTCTTGAGAGAAAAGAGCTGATGTAGATACTAAACTGATTGAGAAAAATACAAGTGCTCGTTTTAAGCTGCTCTCAATTTTTGTTCTTTTAGTGTTTGTAAAATTTTTCATGTCTTTTGCGTTTCGTTACCTCAAATCTAGGACACGAATACGCAAAATTTTAACTGAATAACACGAATGAAAAATTGCTACTTGCGGATTACGCAAATATTAGAAGGGATTGTCTATAAATGTAAAATTAGTTGTGGACATCGAAAATTAGTCCATGCTTAGCTCCAATTCAATTTTCTTTTTGAAGGATTCAATCATTCGTTTTACTTGAGAAAAGTAATTATTTCGTTCTTTTTCATTAACGGAACTTATAACGCTGGAGTTTGCCATTTGTTTATTTAAGATACTTACCGTATCATCAATATAGGCCTTATCCGATGTGTAAACAGAGTTCATAAGGTTGTGTCCAATATATAAGCCTTCGTAGTCATCTGTTTTATAGTGAATAGTAGTATTGCCATTCAATGTTTCATTATGATACATTTCGAAATTATTACCTGAAGCAGGTGGTTCCGTAGTAGAGACAAATTTCTTTCCTGCCGCAGCTTGTGCTTTTAAGTGGTCTACAAATCGATCTAAAAGATCCAACATGTAAATAGCATATTGAGGATCTTCGAATTGTTCTGATTCAAAGTAATAATATATTTCTCGAACGAAACCTCTTAACAGTTCAGGGTCGTAAATCTCTTTGGAAGGAATGGAGTTGTACATTTTCAAGGCATCCAATCCAATGTTAAACGATTCAGGTGAAATTTTTTCGTATTTGAATTTTTGATTTTGAAACTCTTTAACCTGCAGATGTGTTTTTGCCCAGAAAAACAATTTGAATCGTATCAAGTGCGGATAATTCAAGATTTGTATAATCGGCGTGTTACTAACCAATATCGTTATTTCAGGATTCTTTTGTTCTTTGATTGCAAGAAGAGCATTTCGCATGGTGTTCAAATACAAATCCATGCTGAAATCGTATTCATCCAGTGGTTGGAATTCAAAGATCACCTTGTTCTTGTTTATTTCAAACAATGAATCCAAAGAGATATTAAAGTGCTTACATAGCTTTTCAAGCTCATAAATAGTCAGATGGGTTTCTCCCCTGTAACGTCTATAAACTGCATCTTGGCTTAAGCTTAATATTTCACCAACAACATTCCCTAAAGAATCTTGTCCTTGCGTTTGTCTTTTAATAATCTCAAAAATAGTTTTCTGGTAATCCGCTTGCATAGTGTGAATTAGTGGTTGGCACAATGTACATCTTTTTTCAGTCTTTCGACATCGATTGACCTAAGTAGTTCTACGATGTTTGGGAATAATTTACTGTTGTATCCAAAACATTTCATCTGAAATTCTTTAATTGCTTTTGCCTTTGGTCAGCCGTGCGTCATTCTATATGCGCCACAACACCACCAGTTCTGTCAGAGTCATGCAAGTAATGAACTATAACGGGTTTTTTTAGCAGTTTTAATAGCACACAGCGCATCAACAATGTTTTGATAGCTCATGTTCTTTGCTCTCATTGGTACGCGAACTTGAACAAGAGAGGTTTTTTTGATTTCTTGTTTGTCGTCAATTATATTTCTAAGGTTGACAATCGTTTTTACTTTCATAACGGCTTCCAATTCCTTCATTCCTTTTTTCTGAGGCTGTCCCGAGCGAAACAATTGGTCATCAACCCGATGAAAGTTCTTCACGTGATTTGGAGATGGTAAAGGTTCTTTTTGAAGTGAAAAAAAAATAAAACTGGAAAGAAGAAAAAGTAGAGGAGTAAACTTTTGGAATATCATTTCTCTTCTTTTTCTTGAATGGAAGGGCATTTGTGATTTCCATAGGTGCAGAAGACACAGCAGTCATTCCCTTGAGGAGTCATAGTATAATCACATTCCTTGCAATCGTATGAAATAACGCATTGATCAGTTGTCATTTTCTCAATGTGTGTATATCCACAGCTTGGGCAGGTTATATCAGTCACGTCATGCGTTGCGTAACCTGATTTTTCTTTCTCCTCTTGGGGTGTATTCTCGCAACTAAAAAGAAATAAGAGGCCAATTACAAATAGATACTTCATATGTGATGTTTTATACAAGAACGTAAAAATAAATCTATTGGTACAAAAAACGGTCTCAGCTGAGCCGAGACCGTTTTGTCTAAAATTGAGTTAAAACCTAAAACTGTACTTATGAAACTAATAATTAACTCAGTGTTTTCTAATTCAATTCAAATTCTGCTTCGATTTTTTTTTCAATTTTATTGTGTAAATGATTGGAATGATGACCTTCTCCTTCGTAGTAGTAGTC
>JABSPC010000226.1 GCA_013215515.1 Crocinitomicaceae bacterium | reverse complement strand
GCCTCTGGTGTGGCTACAACGTTACCGTCTTTATCAACTCCGCCTTCTGCTGTAATCATCATTTGATTTTCAAATTCCTTCTGCTCCTCGTTGACCATGTATGTTGGAATGATTGTCGCTCCTGCAAGCAATAAAGTAAAAAGACTCGAAGCAACATAACCTCTTCCGACAACGGCATTGATTAATGCCATCCCAACAAAAACGCCTAGCATCGCATCCATTCCACCCATTTTATAGAATATTGTTCCCGTCCAAAGAAGACCAAAAGAAACTCCTAATACCAAAAGGTATGACAAGCCAATAGCGATCGAACTCCTCTTATTAGAAAGCCATAGTTTTTGCGTAAAGAACATTCCGAACGCTCCGATAAATAACCCGCCAATAACATCGCCATCTATTACTGCAGCAGATTCTCCTTCAACCAAGCTCAACAAATAAGGAAGAGTCGCTATTGTTAGCATTGAAATGAATATCCTTATCGTCATTCCTTTATTGTAGAATGATGCCGATAAAAATGATGCCGTCACGACAAGAAGTCCAAATGAAGAGGATGCCAAACTACCTAAGAATAGTGAAATTCCTGTAAAAAGCAATAATAATCCAGTCATCAAATCCTCGTGATCAGATTCATCGAAAAGTTTTTTGATAAATTTTAATTTAAGAGCTCCAATTTCATAACCAACCACAGTGAGAATAGAACCTGCTGCTAAAAACTTATTTACTGAAATATAATCTTCACCTAAAAAGTTGATCGTTTTCCCTTGGAACAACATCAAAAAACCCGCTACCGTGGCTAAAGGCACAACAACCCGGACGTAGTCCTTTTGAAGGAATTTAACCTGAGAAGCAATAAAGTTAGCACTTACTAGTCCTACAAGAGAATGCACTATGAACGCAGAACTCGGATCAAAACTGGAAACTAATAATTGCACTATTCCAGCAAAAACCAATAGCCCGAAAAAATTAAGAAAACGTTTATCGTTTTTTATTTGAAGCGCAATTGCAGTTAACGACAACGCAATAAGTGAGACAATTATTAAAGTATTCATAGTTCAAATTTCATTCTTTCAACAAATATAACACTTTATTTACCATGGTAAATACTTTAGTTGAAATATTTTCATTTATGAATTTTAAAAATTAAAGTAATTCTCGGTTCTTTAAGTCAAGATTAGCCAACTTGTGGACGTAAGGACTTTTCAGATTTGATTCTAAAATTATTAAATGATCCATTCGATGGCAATCAGTAGCTACAAAATCAATTAGTTTTTCATCAACTAGTAACTCCGCCTGTTTCTTCACTTCGGGGCCGTAATGTCCGCTTAGTGAGTTAAAGTTCATTTGAATGTTAATTCCCATATCCCTCCACTCCGCTGCTTTATCTATAGAGCCGAGTGTAAAGGCATAACGTTCAAAATGAGCAAGAACAGGTTTGTATTTTTGCGCTAAAAACTCGAAATACAATTGATCGATTTGATTGGGTTCTGAATGAAAAGAAAATTCAAAGAGCACGTAATTATCACCAAAAGTGAGGAGTTTTTCCTTTTTCTCCAATTTCTGAAGAAGCGTTTCATCAAAATAGTATTCAGCCGCAGCTTCAAGTTCAATTGATAAATTGTGTTCTTTTATAGAGGACCGAACCTTCTCCATACCCCTGTGAATAATCTCAGGTGTATTTCGGTAATAGTCACTCATGATATGAGGCGTGGTGACGATCTTCTTGTATCCGAAAGATTCAAATTTGGCAAGCATGGCTATCGTTTCATCTATTGATTCTGAACCGTCATCAATTCCAGGAATTAAATGGCTGTGCATATCTACCCCAAATTGAGAAAGATCAAATTCAGGAAGATCCGGTTGCTTTTTTCCAAATAGCCTGCTAAACATCGCTATTTGTTTTGATACATTCTTTCGTAATACTCCTTGTAATTACCACTTGTTATTTGATCAATCCAATCTGTATTCGCCAAATACCAATCAACTGTTTTGTCTAAGCCCTCCTCAAACTCAAGTGAAGGTTTCCAATTTAATTCAGCCCCCAATTTCGAAGCATTGATTGCGTAACGCATATCATGCCCTGCTCTATCAACAACATAAGTGATAAGCTTTTCACTTTCACCTTGAGGTCTGCCCAGTTTGGCGTCCATTATTTTGCAAAGGTATTTTACAAGTTCAATGTTCGTCCATTCGTTCAAACCTCCGATATTATAAGCCTCACCAGCTCTTCCACCATGGAAAATAACATCAATAGCATTGGCGTGGTCTTCTACCCAAAGCCAATCTCTTATATTATCTCCTTTACCATAAATCGGCAGGGGTTTACAATGAACAATGTTATTGATCATTAAAGGGATCAACTTTTCTGGAAATTGGTGACTCCCGTAATTGTTCGAGCAATTTGATATTTTGATTTGCAATCCATACGTATGATGGAAAGCTCTTACAAAATGATCCGATGATGCTTTTGAAGAACTATAGGGGCTTCTTGGATCATAGGCTGTTGTTTCTTCAAACAATCCTTCT
>JABSPC010000225.1 GCA_013215515.1 Crocinitomicaceae bacterium | reverse complement strand
ATCGTTTTTCCATCATAGGCCCAACGGATATTATTTGGTTGATGACCAATGAACTCATTCCCCTTCATTATTTCAGGGAGTTTAAGAACAGACTTATTCTCTATTTGAGCAGTAGCTACGTGAGCCAAAATTGATAATGCAGCAACGATAAAAATCTTCATAATTGTGGGAATGATACGGGGGTGAATTTAGCTATAAAAAAGTAAAAGCATCATTAGAAAATGATGCTTTTACAGATATACATTAAGAAGTTAATTCTCTAACGAGATCCTCTGGAATTAGTTGAAGATGATTCTTCTAGTTCCGGATCTACCTTCTGAATCAGTAATTTTAAGAACATAAGTTCCTGATCCAATTTCTTTCTTTTCAAGCGTGTACTCTGATGCATTAACATTAACGGATTCAATTGTTCTTCCAGATAAATCTAAAACTTCAATCGATTGAATCGTAGCGTTTCCTTCAAGTTGAATCGTAATCAAATTGCTTGATGGGTTAGGGAAAAGGTTCGCTTTAATTTCGAATTCACCTTCGTTAATTCCAAGTCCGCAATACGTAAGTGGATATAATGGAGCAGCTCCCGATGGCGTATTTTCAGCTTGAAGAATAGTTTCAGTACAACCCATGTAGTCCACTAAAAAGTCAGTTACAAAATTGATCGTTGTGTCCATATAAGCTGCACTTCCTGCGTATACTGCATGCCCTGCACCGTAATGAGTGTAGAAATTGTTCTGAACTCCTACAGCGTTTGCTTGTTCGTTTAGAATACGACTTCCGTCCATTCGGATAACGTTAAATCCAGAAACGCTCGCTATATCCGTATAATAAGGTACAATGTCGTCAGCATCTCCTTGTAAAGAGCAGAATGGAATATCTCCTGCTTCTATCCATCCGTAACTTGCTAGAGCTCCAGCTAGATTCAACACAGCATGTGTAGTTGATGAGTACCCAGGATTTCCACTCGTACCTTCGAGTCCACCCATTCCGCTTAATGTTCCAGCGTCGATGTATTGTTCAATTTCACAGTCTTTGTCCAAATACGCAAGGTGAAGCGCAGTAACCGCTCCAGCTGAACTTCCACCAATTATAATATTGTTCGTGTCAATTTTATACGTGTTCGTAGTTTGTTTGTCTTGATAGAAATAACGTATAGAAGCTTTCATATCCTGAGATGCTCGTAACACGGCTTTTACTGCATTCACCGAATCAATTGGCCACATTCCTGTTCTGTAGTCAATCGAAACGCATACAAATCCTCTTTTTGCAAATGCATTTGCCAAAGCGACTACATCTGCGTCTGTTCTTGATCCTCCGATAAAACTTCCACCGTGCGCCCAAACGATTAATGGACGATCGGTTTCAGTATCTCCTGTTGGCTCATAGATATCCATTGAAAGATTTGTAGGCGTTCCAAGGAAATTCGTGTTTGATCCAAACGGAACAGCACTTGTTACAGTAACTGTTGGAAATAATTCAGTGTAGTACCTTCCCAAATCACATGGTGTTTGCGCCTCAACAGATCCGAAGATCCCGATGAACGCCAATGTTAAGTAGTAGATTTTTTTCATAGTTGATGTATTAAAAGATTATGGGAAATAGACTCCCGTGTAGTTTGTAACTGGTGCCAGTGGTATACGGGCGTTGTATTGATCGTTTATAGCTTTTATGAATTCGTTTGCGAGAAGTGCGTTCCCAATTGGGTTTAAGTTGAGTCCATCCAAAGAGAAAGCACCGCCTGTTACAAATTCAGTACTCATTGAAACACCGTTGTAGACCAATCCAGAATTTAAATTTTCGTATACCTCTTTAAGATCTGCGAGAGCAAATTCATTGATGTCTGCAAAATCCGTTATGGCAGTATTAAAATCGGCTATATAAGCTTGGATTATGGCGATTTCATCAAGACT
>JABSPC010000224.1 GCA_013215515.1 Crocinitomicaceae bacterium | reverse complement strand
AGCGATGCAGCTGTTGCGAAAGGTGAAAATTTGAGTGGGGTATATGCCAAAGCCGCAGATTACTTTATTGACGAGGAAGATACAGAAACTGCTAAAGTCTATTTAGACAAATCAATTGCTATCGAAAAAACACATTATAATGTTTATCTATCGGCCCATTTGATGAAAGATGAAGACTTAAAAGAAGCTTTGAAACTTGCAGGCGAAGCAATGGAATTGGCAACCGAAGCTGAGAAACAAGGCTGGGTTGATTACATCAAAAGGAAATCTGAAGAGTGGGAGTAGTTTACTTTCCATGTTATTAATTTAATTTAATTTCGGTGAATGAAAGATTCACTTCTATTATTTAGTCTATTGGCACTATTAATCTCATGTGGTGGAGAGGATACCTCGCAAGATGAGAAAGTATAAGCTGAATAAGATTATAAGAACTGGCTAGAAGCTATCGTCGTCAATTATTCAGGTGAAAAAAGCCTTAAATTGATTACTCTTTCTGGAAAGACTAGTTCAATCAAAAACAGCATGAAATATCATTATAATTTTAAGCCAGCTGTATTAGACTCTTCAATTGAATTAAACTTTGATGATGGAAGCGTGATGCAAATGATGAATAACATGTGGTCCGACAATACAACTTTGGGTTCGGGTAATAGATATTTTTGGGACGAAATAGAACTGAAGGAGTTTAATAGTCTTTTCGACCAACCACTTGAACTTTTTAATCCCAAGTTTAACCGCAAAGCTAGGTTTGAAGCTTTCGAAAAATTATCAGTTTCAATTGATAAGAAGTTTAAGAACATGAAATATGTAGTAGGACTTCATACCGAATCTACTCAGCGACCAAAATGATATGGTGAAACATATTAAAAAGGAATTTATGAAGGGGGTAATCATGATTTATAATTATGAAACACTTAAACTGACTGCAGTTATTGAGTTTACCGCAGAAAGTTCATCAAATGTTAAAGCAAAAGATCTTGAAGCACTCAAGAAAGCAGTAAGCAAAGATTATAATAGTAATATTGCAAAAGCGTATCAAAGCGTTGGAGGATAACTTCAAAGTAATCGGTGAACCAACGACTTTAAGGGAAGCTGCAGGAATTCACAGATAGTTTCGAATCTGTTATTTAATGCCGATGCCGTTGCTTTAGGTGATTGATATTCGTTTTATTAAGATAAATAGTGGTATTTTTCTATCGCTAAAACGATTACTTATTTAATTACTGTACTTATGAAACGAGCTCTCCTTGTCTTTGGACTGCTGTGTTTTGGACTAAACTCCTTTGCTCAGACCTTTGACTCCAAATTTCTTGACGGAACGATTATGTTCCAACTCAACGATGAACCAACTACAGTTTCTAATCTTGTTCGCTCTGCGAATCCGAGGGAAACAGGACTTCCTGTAAAAATTAATGATTACCCTGAATTGGCGAAAGTCTTCAGTGGGATTACAATTACTGATTTTGAAAAGCCAAGCTATTTTACAGCGAAGCCGGCTTTAATGAAAATTTTCAGAATTGAGTTTGCTGAATTTGATAAGGTTGATGAACTAATTCATGAATTGGAAAAAATCGGATCTGTTACTTATGCTGAAAAAGAACCAATTTATACTTTTGACTTCGTTCCAAATGATACTTGGCATACAGGAAACAACAAGTGGTACCATGACTTAGTTGGATCTGAAAATGCTTGGAATATTAGCACAGGTTCTAATACGGTTAAAGTTGCAATCGTAGATAACGCTGTTTTCGGTGGACACTCGGATTTAACGACTTTCTTAGAACGAGATGTTGCGGATGGTGATAATGATGCAACTCCTCCAGACGATGTCAACGCTGATTTTGGATGGTCGCATGGAACGCACTGTGCGGGTCTTGCAACTGCAGATATTAATAACGCAACAGGAATTGCCTCAATTGGAGGTAATGTTCAATTAATTGCAATTAAAACGACTCCTGATAATGCAACGTCATCAGGGAGTATCTGGTACGGATATGCTGGTGTACAATGGGCATGCCAAAACGGTGCTAACGTTGTTAGTATGTCATACGGTAGTTCTTCTTCAAGTGCCGCAATGCAAACTTTAATTGATTCATATCCAGGTGTTGTCTTTCTTGCTGCGGCTGGAAATGATGGCAATACAACACTTCAGTACCCAGGCGCTTACAACAATGTTATTTGTGTAGGGTCTGTAAACTCTACAGATTTAAAATCAAGTTTCTCTAACTACAACGGGGGAACTCCATTTGTTGATATTGCAGCACCAGGTGGTTATTCTTATGGTGGCTTATTAAGTACAGTGTATACAACTGGTGCTAATAGTTATGCTCAAATGGGTGGAACTTCAATGGCGACACCATTTGCTGCTGGGTTAGTTGGTCTAATGTTAAGTATCAACCCTACTATGACACCTGCGGCTATTGAAGCTTGTATCATCTCAACCGGAGTTAATATCAATCAAAGTATCGGACCTAGAATTGATGCTCTGTCAGCAGTTCAATGTGTTGTGTCTACCTTAAACGGAGATCCAATTCCATTTTTCTCAGGAACCCCACTTTCAATAATAGAAGGTGATTTTGTAAACTTTACTGATCTTTCAGTGGATGGTGGAAATGCAATCACAAACTGGACATGGACATTCACAGGTGGAACACCAAATTCATTTGTTGGACAGGTTCCTCCCGCTATTCAATACAATACTGCAGGATCTTACGATGTTTCCTTAGAGGTTACAAACAGTCAGAATACTGTTATTGCGACTGAGTTGAGTTATGTAAATGTTACAATCCCTCCTTATGGAGCTTGGATTGAACAAGTTTCTGGATTTAGTACGCCAAGTGTTGGGATTAACTATATTTCCATTGTT
>JABSPC010000223.1 GCA_013215515.1 Crocinitomicaceae bacterium | reverse complement strand
GATGGCTAGAAATGGAAAGTACAGTCTAGCATTAAACACAAAGAAGCCAAACGGTTTTGGAATTACCCTTGAAGATATTGAAAAGGGAGATGCTGTAGTTGTCTCGGTTTGGAGAAGCATCGGCGAAGGAAACGGATCAATCATAATTTCAGGTAATGATGATGCCGGTGATTTATACGAAGAGAATTCTACAATTATCGACAAGGAAGGTGATTGGGGATTGATTGAAATTAATTTCATTGCAGATCACGACTTCGAGGAGTTGATTATCTACATCAGAAATGATAGTAAAACGACTACTTATTTCGATGATATTACCATCAATGGTTTTTTGAAGCACTCCATTCCCAAGTCTACTGATAACGCACTTCGTTTGGAAATCGATGTGATGACGATGGATTCGCTCGAGTTACTTCGAGATAAAGCTCTTAAAAAAGGAGTGATTACGAGTAAGATGAAGTCGTATTTCGCGGCAAAACTTATAGTGGATGGTAAATATATTCCAGTTGAAATTCGATTTAAAGGAGATTGGACGGACCATCTTAAAACCGATAAATGGTCGTTCAGAATAAAAGTAAGCGGTGATAACGCGTATAAAGGATTGAGGTCATTCTCGATACAAAACCCTTCTACGAGATCATTTATGATGGAATGGTTTGGCCATAAACTATTTGAGAACGAAGATGTGCTAACAACCCGCTATGATTTTATTCCTGTAATTATCAATGGTGAAAAGAAAGGGGTTTATGCACTTGAAGAGCATTTCGACAAGCAACTTCTTGAAAGCAGAAACCGGCGCGAAGGACCAATTGTTAAGTTCGATGAAAGCGGAGTTTGGAAACAACATTTGGATGAACTTAAAGGGGGACAGGCTTTTCATATCCCAACGCTATTGGCTGCCGAAATTAATCCATTTAAGAAAAACCGAACAAAGAAGAACCCGATTTTATACATGGGCTTTAACGTTGCCCAAAGCCATATGGATCGCTTGAGAAAGCATGACAGCGACGTTAACGGTTATTTGGATATAGATCTTGTCGCGCGTTATTTGGCGTTAATAGATGTCTTAAATGCTAAACATGGGCTTATCTGGCACAACCAGAGTTATTACATGAATCCGGTAACGAGTCGTTTGGAGCCAATTGCCTATGATTGTTTTACAAGTTTGGATCAAACGTCGAAAGATGTGACGATGACGGGGACGGACTGGAGAACTAAAAATTCATATAGTACCACGGAGGCATTATTGTCCAATCCAGAAGTTAATGAGCTTTATTTAAAATACCTCAAGGAATTTGCTGATCCGTCTTATTTGGAAGAAATTTTCAAGAGCCTAAAACATGAGATCAGTAAAATGGAGCGATTGCTTAAACACGAATATCCGTTCTATAAGTTCGACAAGGGGTTCTTTGTTTCGAATTGCAAACAAATTATAGCGGCAATTCCTGAATTTGAAAAGAAGCGATCTACTGTTGCAAAAGAGAACTTTAAAGGCCAAGTGGTTTTTAAGAAGCTACCTCAAGGAGAGTTGTACAAAGACGTTGCTCTCAAGGCTTATGTCATCGAGATAGATTCCTTTTCGTGCGAGATTCAACTGAATAATTTTCATTCGTACGGAATTGAAATAATCGGATACACGATGAAGATTGATAAAAAGAGAATGATCGATTTTGAAAAACCGATTCGAATGAAGGAATACAAATGGCCTTCGAATCAATCGACGATTATTTTACCTGTGAAACCGTATTCGTTGGTTTACAGAGCTAATAATTGCAATGATGAACTTTTCTACGGCAAGTTGAGTAAATGGAGTCCAATTGAACGAATCGAAGTTCCCGTATCGGCAAATTACGAGCATTTACCCTTTAAAGAAGTTGGTGATAGTTTGATCTTAGCAGCCGGAAGTTATTCCGTTTCGAAGGATGTTATTCTACCTAAAGGCAAACTTGTGGTATTTAAACCTGGAGTTAAACTCGACTTAATTAACCAAGCGGCTTTTATTTCATATTCTCCTGTTTTAATCAATGGTAGGTCAGGGCAGCTTATTGAAATTACTTCGTCCGATAAGACAGCCAACGGATTCAATGTATTGACTAATAATGAAAAGTCAGTGTTGCGGTATGTCAAATTCTCCAACCTTGGGGCATTGAATAAGGCCTACTGGAAATTAACTGGAGCCGTAACGTTTTATCAAGCTCAGGTTTCAATTCTGAATTGCATCTTTGAAAACAACCACTGTGAAGATGGCTTGAACCTTGTTCGTTGCGAATTTGAATTGGACGACTCATCCATTTTAAATGCCTCGTCCGATGGATTTGATGCCGATTTCTGCACAGGTGAAGTAATGAGATCCTACTTTGAAAATACTGGAAATGATTGCATGGACTTTTCTGGAAGCACAATTCTCATTGAGAATTGCATCGTTAAAAATGCGAGGGATAAAGCCGTTTCGGGTGGCGAGGGTTCTCATTTAACAATAAATGATTGCGTAATCGATGGAGCTTATATCGCCATAGCATCTAAGGACTTGTCATCGGTATCCGTTAGTGGAATTCACGTTTTAAACGCTGAGTATGGGTTTGCAGCATACCGAAAGAAACCAGAGTATGGACCGGCATCAATTTCGGTTATTTCCGTAATCAAAATGGGAGTCAATAATCTATACCTTCTTG
>JABSPC010000222.1 GCA_013215515.1 Crocinitomicaceae bacterium | reverse complement strand
TCGCACAATTATTGGGACAACTCACTTGTAAGGTCGTAGCCAAAACAATTTCGCCTTCAAAATCTTTAAACGATCGTTTTTTTCCGTCTATATCTGTAAACGTATACTCTGCTACCTCGCCTAAATCGGGTAATTGTTTGAATTTATGGGTACAACTTCGTGTTGAAATCAATACCAATAAAAAAGCCGGACCGAATAAAAGAACAAATGATAATGCTACTTTTAATCGTCCGGCAGTTTTTTTACTTGCCATATCAGTCTATTTCTAGAGACCTTGCAATAATGGAAATGCCTCCCCTACTGCCAGTCCTTCCCACAAAGCAACGAATATTAGGTATGCCACAAAGATAAAGTAAGGGATTAGAACAACATATTTCAATCCTTTACGCTCATCTCCAAGGTGCATGAACGACAACACAATGTATCCTGCTTTAACCAATGTCAATCCAATAAACGTCCATTTTATGAATGGCCAAGCTGTATCACTTTGTTTAATGAGCACTCCTAACCCAACTTCAACAATTGTAATTACGGTTAATAGTATCGTTACAAAGTATATTTTCTTTCTTAATTTCTTTCCTTGCTCTTCATCGTGATGAGCATCCAAAGAATATTCATAAATATCGTCTCTGATCATATTGTCTAAGTTTTCTTAATTATACTAAGTAGAAGAATGTAAATACAAATACCCAAACTAAATCGACGAAGTGCCAGTAAAGTCCAACTTTCTCAACCATTTCATAATGTCCACGTTTGTGGTAAACACCTCTGATTGCTCCGAATAGAATTAAGATATTAATCATTACTCCAGAGAACACGTGGAATCCGTGAAATCCTGTAATAAAGAAGAAAAACTGCCCATATTGTTGAGGGCCGTACTCATTCTGTTGAAGGTTCGCTCCGTAAATTATTCGGTCTTTCACCCCAGCAGTAGCTACTTCTTCGTAGATTCTTGCCGCTTCTTTGTGATTTTCAATTTTGTCTCCAATCTTATATTTACCACCATCACCCTTAATTATGAGTATCATTTCGGTGTTTTCCTTCTTAGCTACCTCAGCAATAGAACCATCGTGCAATTCAATTTCATTACCATGAAGGTGTCCTTCGGACACTGCATGTCTGTAATCATGGTCCAGATTTTCCTGAGTAACTCCATGCGATCCTGCTTTAATTACATCTCCAACCTTATGGTGATGTCCAGCCTTGGTGACGGTAAAGTTCTCAACTTCTCCAAAATGGCCTTTGACGACGGCTTGAGAACCGTCAGCTAATTCAATTTTCCCAAATTCAGACCCGTGAATAAAGTGAGACCATTCCCACGCTTGCGAACCAACAAAGAATGCTCCAAAAATAATCGTAAATATCATCCATTTAACAACTCCCCTTTTATCCATTCTATGCCCAGCTTCAACGGCTAACACCATTGTTACAGAAGAAATAATCAGAATAAATGTCATCAAGGCCACATAGATAAGTGGGTATCCATGACCAAGGCCAGGAAGTGAATCAAATGTTTCTTCTCCAATCGGCCATGCCGTATCAACTGCGTGTCTTGTAAATGCATAAGCAATTAAAAGACCACCAAAAGTCAAGGCATCCGATACAAGAAAGAACCACATCATTAGTTTCCCGTAGCTCGTGCTAAACGGAGACATTTTACCTCCCCAGAGTGTCTTAGCATCAATTTGTTTACTAGCGTGTCCAGCCATTGTTAAAATATTTTAATGTGCAAGTTTAATGAATAAATAATAAAAAGAGTAGTAAAAAGAGCCATAATAATCCCAAAAAGTGCCAGAAGACAGCTCCCATTCTAAGTCTAACATTATTCTCTTGATTTATTCTACCTGTAAATGAGTGTCTTACAACCTTCGTCATGTAAAGTAAAGTTGCAATAATATGCAGTAAATGAGCGATAGTTATAGCCCACAAAAATGAAGAAGCCGTATCAGCCGACTCGATTGCTTTTACTTGTAAGTATACATCCAGCTCTTTTCCTTTGTAGGTCATGTTTCCATTCTTATACCCCATTTCAACTCCTTTATAGAAAACATGAAAGTCTTTTCCCATTTTTCCTCTCATGAAAAAATGACCTCTATCGTCTTGAACATGCGTTGATAAATAAGACAATCGAATTCTGTCGACGGATTCCATTTGAAGTGAATCCGATGACTGCAATTCGCCATTAATATGCTTCATTTCTTTGTCCTCCCAATACAAAGTGTGAATCCCGTCATCCTTTACTTTAAAGTTTTTCTGTAGCTCAGGTTTTAGGAATTGCTTCATGTATTTCTTTAGAGATTCCATTTCCTTTTTGGTCAGGACTTTCCCCAATTTCATGTAGTCGTTTCCATCAACATATACAAACTCCTTACCTTGCTTTACAGCGAAGTAGACTCCATATTTACCATCAGAAACAACAATCCCACTTCCAGTCATGTGTGATCCTTTCGCTGCCAATTGTGAATATCCTAGAAACTGAGAGTAAACAAAGCCAATACCTAAAATTAAAGTTGCAGTAACTCCAATCTTTAAACCTTTAACGTTTCCTTTTCGAACGGCTGAGATGGTCATTTGAAAAACGATACTACTAATGGCAATAAGGACCGTACTAATCCAGAAGGCAACAGGTAACGGGTATTTGATCCAAAACGCATCACCCATTGAAACGATATAAGCAGAAGTCATTCCACCAAAGAACATTATCACTGAAGCTATTCCAACATAGATGATATTCATCTTTGCTCTTTCGACCTGAACCTTATCGTCTCCGTTAAGCTCGTTTTCTACATCCACTTCTTTAATTTCTTCACTCATCTTTTAATGATTTATTGGGATCATGTTTTCAACTCTATCTAAAACGTATAAGAATTGAACTAGTGGCAGGTATATAAATGACGCGAACATCAGTTTTCTAGCGTCTTTATCGTCGCATGTTAACAATAGGCGGTATGAATAGAGGAAAAATACTATTCCGAGAAGAAGGACAAAAATCAATGATACTATTCCAGACCATCCCATAACCCATGGAAGAACGCTGAAAGGAATTAAAGCTAAAGCATATGCCACAATTTGAAATGCTGAATTTTTCGATTTACCCTCCTTTGATGGTAATAATGAAAACCCACCTGCCTTATAGTCATCAAAAGAAACCCAAGCGATGGCCCAAAAGTGAGGGAATTGCCAAACGAACTGAACAAAAAACAGGACTCCTGGCACCAATCCAACCCCGTTAGTCGCAGCAACAGCTCCAAGCATTGGTGGAATCGCACCTGGAAAAGCTCCTATGAAAACAGCCCAAGGCGAAACGCGTTTCATCGGAGTATATATGAAAACGTACATTACAAACGCCGACAATCCGAGTAAAGCCGAATACAAATTAATCATGTAAAGCATGTAGGTTCCAGAGATCAAACAGACTAAAACGACTATGACACCTTCAGTGACACTCATTTTACCCATTGGAATTGGTCTTCGCTCGGTTCTTTTCATCAATTTATCGAGATCTTTCTCCCAAATTTGATTTGAACCATTTGAAGCTGCAGTCACTAACATACCACCAACAAGAAGTAAAGTTATTTCGAGACCGTCATTACCTCCGACGAAAAGATAACCAGTAAGAGCTGAGATGACAACCAAAGCCGACAATCGAAACTTTGTAAAAACGATATATACCTTTACCTTACCCATTATTTTTGTTTAGTTAGCGCACAATAGAAGCGCCCAAATTCGCACCCAAAAATAGTTATTTTTTATGGCTAGAAACCCTCTATTTCAAGGTATTTTTTAAAAAATAATAGTTCTAAACAAGGACTTATCAATTTATTTAATACTTTTATCGGAGTTAAAATCAGATTGAGCAAGAATCGACAATTACCAGATTATAGAAATTACCACTATTTTTTCTACTGTAAAAGAAAAAGGATGTCTTTAGAGACATCCTTTTTTTGTGCTTTCTATTTTTTCTAAACCTTAAATGATCATCATTGCGTCACCGTAAGAATAGAATCTATATTTTTCTTTAATCGCCTCTTGATAAGCTTCCATCATTAAGTCATGTCCACAGAATGCAGATATCATCATTAATAGTGTTGAAAGTGGCGTGTGGAAATTTGTAATTAAAATATCCGCGATACTGAAATCATAAGGAGGGAAGATAAACTTGTTCGTCCATCCGTCATATGGCTTCAACATACCATCTGTAGAAACTGAACTTTCAATTGTTCTCATTGAAGTAGTTCCAACAGCAATAACTTTCTGCTTATTATTCTTAGCGTTATTTACAATATCAGCGCACTCTTGAGTAACGTATGCTTGCTCAGAGTCCATTTTGTGTTTCGTCAAATCTTCAACTTCAACAGGCCTGAAAGTTCCAAGCCCAATGTGCAATGTTACTTCTGCAAACTCAACACCTTTAAGCTCTAAACGCTTAAGTAACTGACGCGAGAAGTGTAATCCAGCCGTAGGAGCTGCAACCGCACCTTCTTCCTTAGCATAAATTGTTTGGTATC
>JABSPC010000221.1 GCA_013215515.1 Crocinitomicaceae bacterium | reverse complement strand
TAATAAGTCTGCGCATTCTAAGGGGGATTCGAGTGATATTAGCTACCATGGATCCAAAACCAGATCCGATTTGAGCCGTGGGGCCTTCGTACCCAGCACTGCCACCTGTGCTGATGGTAAAAATTGAGGAGATCGCTTTGATGAACGGAACTCGTTTTCGTACCATCCCGCCTTTATTATGAAAATTGTCTATCATGGCATCCGTACCATGACCTGCAGTTTCAGGGGCTAGAGAATAAACCAGTATTCCTGAAATTAGCCCTCCCATAGCAGGGATCAAAAAGAATAACCAAGTAGGAAACCCATGGTTTTTGATATCAGCAAAACTTGAAATATCCCCTAGAACGGCTTCTTTGCCCCAATCTAGCGCCAGGTGAAATACAACGGCCCCGATGCCACCTATGAAACCAACAATTATGGCGAGAATTAATAACTGACCAGAAGAGCGGATATATTTGGTTTTGTTCCAATACCTGAAGAGGGCTTTGAGCCTAATTACAACTGAGGGATTTTTCATGTGGGCATTTTCATTTATTCTCAATAAAATTAATAAAATAGGCCCTATCTTTCTCTTTTTGTGGGATATGTGTCAATTCTTACAGATAGAATTGTTAATTTTCATCTTATGACTGAAATAACTACGAAACCAGAATACGAAAATCCGCTCCTATCAAGATATGCTTCTAAAGAAATGAGCCACATCTTTTCTCCCGACTTTAAATTTCGAACATGGAGAAAATTATGGGTAGCTCTTGCCGAGGGCGAAAAGGAACTCGGCATTGATATTACAGCAGAGCAAATATCAGAGCTCAAGGCCCAAATTCAAAATATTAATTATGCAGATGCTGCCAAACAAGAAAAAGCAGTAAGGCATGATGTGATGGCTCATGTACACGCTTTTGGTCTTTTGGCTCCTGGAGCAGCAGGCATTATTCATCTGGGTGCGACCTCATGTTATGTAGGTGACAATACAGATTTGATTCAGATGAAAGAGGCTCTTGTTCTCACTAAAAATAAATTGTTAATACTGATTCAAAATTTAAGTGAGTTTGCCATCAAATACCGTGAAATGCCTACCCTTGGCTTTACTCATTATCAACCTGCACAACTAGTAACAGTTGGTAAAAGAAGCTGTACGTGGATTCAAGATTTGTTGATTGATTATCAAAACTTGGTTTTCTTGATAGACTCTTTACCCTTTAGAGGTGTTAAAGGTACTACTGGAACTCAAGCGAGCTTTCTCAATTTATTTGAAGGGGACCATGAAAAGGTTAAAAAACTGGATAACATTGTAACGAAAAAATTTGGATTTACAAAAAAGCTCACTATTACAGGGCAAACCTATACTCGAAAACTGGATGCAAATGTGCTTGGTATTTTATCCCAAATATCTCAATCCCTGGCTAAATTTTCAACAGACATCAGGCTTTTACAAAACCTAAAAGAAATTGAAGAGCCATTTGAAAAATCACAAATTGGATCCTCTGCCATGGCCTATAAGAGAAACCCTATGCGATCAGAACGCATTGGATCTTTAGCAAGGTTTGTACAAAGCCTTGAACAAAGCGCTGTTTTTACAGCCTCTACTCAATGGTTTGAGCGAACACTAGATGATTCTGCCAACAAGAGACTAGCCATTCCCCAAGCTTTTTTAGCACTTGACTCAATGCTTATATTATCTAATAATATCTCCTCAGGATTTGTGGTAAATCCAAAAGTGATAGCCAAAAGAGTTGCAGAAGAGCTTCCCTTTATGGCAACTGAAAACATCATGATGGAGTGTGTTAAAAAAGGTGGCAATCGGCAAGAGCTACATGAAGTGATACGCACACACTCAATGGCTGCAGGTAAAAGAGTTAAAAGTGAAGGCCTTGAAAATGATCTGGTCAAACGAATGATAGAAGACCCGGCTATTACCATGACAGAATCAGAAATCACCTCAACTTTAGATGCCAAAAATTTTATTGGTCGGTCTATAGCTTTGGTTGAAGAATTCATCGGAGAAGAGGTAAAACCTATCCTTGATGCAGAGACAGATTATAAAAGTTTACAGGATGATGATTTG
>JABSPC010000220.1 GCA_013215515.1 Crocinitomicaceae bacterium | reverse complement strand
TTAAAATAATCCTATAATTTTTCTTAGGTTATCATCTTTCTTTAAAAAAAGCTTCTTCCGCAATCGTTGAATGGCCTTTTTCGCGCCCGCAAGTGAAATGCTAAGTAAAAGGGCAATCTCCTTGTTCGTTAATCGCATTTTCAAAAAAGCTGCTAGTCGCAAATCTTTATGCGTGAGACTGGAGTTCAATTCATTAAGACATCGATAGAAATCAGGATGAATTTCTTCGAAATGAACTTTCATAAAAGTCATAATTGAATTCAATTTCAAAATATTCAACGAAGCTTTTGCTGATTTCATCCAATAAACGCATTTGTTCATTTAGAGCAGACGACAAGACCAAATCCATCTTTATTTGAATCTCACAAACCATTTGATCCTTTTACTCCATCAATAAGAAAAGGGCTACAATTTTTCGGTCAAGTTTATTATCTGACATTATTCTATGTTGATTGACCTCCAACCAACGTACGCGTGAATTCAAGTCAATTCCCATGTGTTTAAAGGTAAAATAATTAAATAAAGTCTCCCTTTTTTGATGTTCAAGACAGAAGTAATTACTCCAGTTTTGTATTGATTAAGTAGCTCCCCGCAAGAAAATGGAATTTACAATTGCCAAAACCAAATCAACTGATGACATTGACTTTATAAATGAAGCCATTTTTTCGAATTATATAGATCAAGGTTTGATTCATTCTCAAGCTACTGACCCCATGATTTTCTATCCGCAATTTAATCAGTTGGAGAATACCAATATTTATATTATTCGTAATAAGGTCAACAAAATGATAGGTAGCATCTCATCAACAAGAGATTTAGGTGACTTACCCCTTCCGAAAGAATATGATAGCGCAATTAATAAACTCAGGAAGGAGAAATACACAGTTTTCGGAGTTTGGAGATTTTATGTAGATCCTAAATATAAACAAACGGCCTTGTCATTGCATTTAATTGCACGAGTGATGGGCGATGTAAGGAAGGCTCCTTGGCCAAGTAGAGTAGCCATTCTAAGTGTATTTGAAGAGATGGTTAAAAAATACGTGTTTGTCACCGTAGGGGAATTAATCGCAGATATTAAAACCAGAAAAAATTCAATTTTCAAAGATAACACTTGGTATTTAATTATGGTAAAGTCAGATCAATTGGATAACAGTCCATTGAGACGTCTGTTCTAATTACTCTGTCTCGTCTTCGATTCTCCCATCCTTAAACGGTAAGATTTATTATTGAGGCTTTTCAAAAACAATAATCGTACTTTGGTTGCTGAAATATGCATCTCGACGATCAATCATTTCTTGAATTAAGCAAAAAGAACAAGGACAGAGCCTTCAACTACTTGGTGGACGCTTATTCGTCAAAGGTGTTTAACACTTGCATCAACTTAATTCGGAACAAGGAAGATGCCGAGGATGTTACTCAAGAAGTGTTTACTGCAATTTATCTTTCACTCGATACTTTCGGCGGAGATTCTAAATTATCTACTTGGATTTACTCCATTGCTTTGAACAAATCGAAAGAATTTCTGAGAAAGAAAACGCGAAAAAAGCGATCGGGAATGATGACAACCATCGAAACAGATGACTCGCATATTGTTCCAAAGACCACTATCGAGTTCAACCATCCAGGAGTATTATTGGAAAATAAAGAACGTACTCAAATTTTATTTGATGCATTAGATCAGTTGGCAGAAAATCAAAAAGTGGCATACACAATGCACAAAATTGAAGGAATGAGCTACTCGGAAATAGCTGAATCAACAGAGCTTTCGGTGTCATCAGTTGAGTCTCTGATGTTTAGAGCAAAAAAGAAGTTGCAACAGCTTCTCGAAGATTATTATAAAGAAAATGAAAAGTGAACGCAAGTTTATGAAGGAACTAACGACTAATAGAATATGAACAAGGAAAGAAATAAAATCGAAGACACGATGAACATGGGAGATCATGTGCAACATGTTACTCCTTCCAGCGATCTAATGAATCGACTCAAAGCTATCCCAAGTCAGGTTAAGCAGGGGTACGATACGATTCCGAAAAAGATAGTTTGGATGGCGGCAGCGAGCATTGTTTTGCTGATCGGTCTCAATCTGTTATCGCTGAATGAGTATAAAGATTCTCAATCAGATACTCCTTCGACTGAAACTGTCGACGACTCATATCTCTCTTATATGAAAAATGTTTAATGATGAAGGGGACTCGATTTTACAAACTATTAATTCTCGCGCTTGTCATACTCAACATATGCACATTGGCTTATTTCCAATTGACAAAGTACACTCCTCCACCAAGGCCTAACAAGCAAGAAATTTCAAAAACACTGGAGTTGAAAGGGGATGCTAAATCCTCTGTAAATGCCTTGGAAAAAGACCATCATAATAGAAAGAAGACGTTGGTTCATAGAGATCATGAACTCCACGAAAAATTATTCAATAGAATTGGAAGTGGTAAACCAACGCATGATCTACTGAATCAAATTGGTAAAAATAAAGAAGAGATTGAGTCAATGACATTTATTTTCTTTGATGAAGTTGCAGAGCACTGTAACGACAGGCAAAAGGAAAAACTCATAAAATTTGTTCAAAGGAGGTTGAACAGACTTCGACCAGGACCCCGGCCACCTCGCAGAAGATAATATGAGGTTTTTTCTAATTCTATTTTTGCTAGGCTCCACTTCGGTTATTGCGCAAAAGAACGTTTCCATTTCGTTTGATTTAAGTCCAAGTGATACAACGATGGAAGTTGGCGTTTTCAAGTTTTATCTCTCTTCAATTTCGCTACAATTCGAAGACAATAGTGTATATATTGAACCAAACAGTTATCACCTCATCAATAAAGAGGATTCCAGCCCTCAATCGTTAACACTTTCAAATGTTCCCGACAAAGCAATTAGCAAAATCACATTTACGCTTGGGACGGATAGTATGGCAAACGTTTCAGGTGCAATGGATGGTGATTTAGATCCAATTTTAGGAATGTACTGGGCTTGGAATTCAGGATACATCAATTTTAAACTGGAAGGAAAAAAAGGAAATCAAGCATTCGAATTTCATATTGGAGGGTATAATGGCGAACAAGCCACGGCAAGAACATTGAGTTATTCTGTCTCTGCAGATGATACTATTGAGATAAAGATTGACCCCTCTAAATTTTTAAATCAAATAGATCTAAGTTCCACCAGTTCTGTAAAGATACCAGGGAATGAAGCTGTTGGTTTGACGAATTATTATCCAAACATGATTAGCGTTGAGTAAATATCTTCTCATAGCATTTGCCATAATATCGATTTCCATGTACTCGGTTAAGAATTACCAACACAGAATCAGGTATTCTATACAAATGAAAAAAGGCTGGCCAGAACCGATCTACAATCCAAGAGAATCAAACGCGAAATTTGAACTCGGAAAAAAGTTGTTCTACGACCCTAAACTTTCCCGAGATGGATCTGTGTCTTGTGCGCATTGCCATCTGTCATTCACTGCGTTTACCCATGTTGATCATGCAGTAAGTCATGGAATAGAAGGAAAGAAAGGAACCCGAAACTCTCCTGTACTAATTAATCTTGCATGGAACAATACATTCCACTGGGATGGTGGTATCAACCATCTCGAAATGCAAATGATCAATCCCATTGAGCATCCTGCCGAAATGGATAATTCACTTGAAAACGTAATTACCTATCTGAATTCGAATCAAGTGTATAGAAAATTGTTCTATGACAGCTATTCCGACTCAACTGTGAATTCAAAAGCAATGCTTCAGGCATTTGCCTATTTCACTTCTCAATTAATTTCGAGAAATTCCAAATACGATCAATACAAGAACAAAGAGCTAAAACTCTCATTGCAAGAAAAAAAGGGAATGAAGCTATTCAAAAAGAACTGTAATTCCTGCCACACTGCACCTCTTTTCAATTCAAACATCTATGCTAGTAATGGATTGTCTATTGATACCAATTACAACGATGTTGGCCGATATGCCATTTCAAGACTGGGAAGTGATTCTCTGAAATTCAGGGTTCCGACTCTAAGAAACATTGAACACTCCTACCCTTATATGCATGACGGTCGATTCAAAAAATTGAGAGATGTTCTAGAACATTACACAAATGATATTGATATCAACAACCCGTACTTGAGTGAAGAATTGCGCAAGAAAATCATATTAAGTGATGACGACAAGAAAGATTTAATTGCGTTTTTAAAAACATTGACGGATAAAGAATTCCTATACAACAAGCGCTTCAGACCATCTAGATAAAAAATAAATTCCATTGCGCAAGTTTTGATTTAAAACCGCAACATAAAAACTGAACTAGTAAGATATACTCGCAATGAACATTTCGACATTACTCAACACAAGAAAAACAATACTCGCATTTACAGGAATCATGTTGGCTTCTAGCATGAATTCATTTGCTCAAGGCCCAGAAGTAACTTCTTGGCTTCAGAACACCACTCAAAACGGAACATATTACGTAGCTGGGAACTCCACCGCTATGGACAATGGGATTCTGTATAATTGCCAAGAAGTGAGCTATTCTGCTAACTATTCGTATATCAAAACACGTGGAATTCCAGCCTATCCAACAGGGCCTTTTTTAGATATGAACCCTTTTGTGGCAACGGATCAAAACGCAATTTTTCAAATTCCACGTTTTCCAGTTCCTGCTGTAAACAATCAAACTACCACAGGAGGTAGAATCGGAGTTTTCGTGAATGGCGTTTCAGTATTCGACTTCAGAGATGGAGTAGCATGGGACCCGGGATCAAACGCTCCTTGTGGAGGGCCGGCCAACCCTCCTTGTCCAGGTGGACCTCAAGCAACGATGGATTGGAACAGAGATGCAATTCCAGCAGAAATGGGTGGATTCGATTGTTCAAAAGGACATCCGGCCAATGGAAATTACCACCACCATCAAAATCCTTCAGCGTTTGATTTAGACATCAATGTTATTTCGACTATTTGTAATTTATACGATGCTGACGGCCTTTACGCTATCAATGGAAGTGCGCATTCCCCATTACTCGGGTTTGCATACGACGGTTATCCTATTTACGGAGCGTATGGTTTTGTAAATAATGACGGAACTGGTGGAGTTACACGTATGATTTCTGGATATGAATTGGGATCAACATCAGATCGTTCAACTTATCCTGATGGATCAGCTTCAGAATTAGGACCGGCGTTTAATGCGACATACCCAAGAGGAACATACCGCGAAGATTATATTTTCGTTGCCAGCGCGAGTGAAGATCATTTGGATGAGCACAATGGCCGTACTTGTATTACACCTGAATATCCTAGTGGGACGTACGCTTATTTCTGTACAGTTAATGCCAATTGGAACTCGGCTTACCCGTATACCGTTGGACCTACATTCTACGGAACATATGCGAACAGATTGGTAAACTCGATCACGGAAGCCGTTACGGTTTATGAACCATCGAATTCATTGTCAGAAGCTCAATTCAATAATTTAGACATTAATGTATTTCCAAATCCTGCAACGGACCTAATCGCTATTCAAGTTGGTGGTTTAGTAAGCCAAGAAATGGAAGTTACTCTGGTCGATATTGTTGGAAAAGTAATTAGTACTTCTAAAATTCACGAAGGCCAAACGATAACTTATTTCGATGTTTCAACCGTTTATTCTGGAACGTATTTCGTTAAAATATCAGT
>JABSPC010000022.1 GCA_013215515.1 Crocinitomicaceae bacterium | reverse complement strand
GGTTACATTATAATCACCCGTTGAGAGCCCTAAAGCAATAGAATCGGTTGAAACTACAGGGCCAGGATTAGCAGCATCTTCCCATGAAAAATCAAAATTTGTATAACAAGAATAGGTTAAATCAACAGTTCCAGAACCATCGGCCGCAGTGCATAGTTCCGGTGTAACTTCAATTGGAGTAATTACTGTCGCCATATTAGCACACAAGTCTTCGCACAAAAACATATCATCTAAATACAAATATCCACCAATGGCATTTGTTCCTGTACTTGGACAAGCACCTGAAATAGCGATATAAGTATAATCTTGAGTTGGTGTAAAACTTACCGTATGAACGTTCCAATTTAGGTTGAATTCATTCGCAGGAAGACAAGCTAGAAGGTCATAATTATCCATGCACCCTGTTCCTGGGGTAGTTGAAACATTACTCCCGTAAACACAAATTCCATTATCCAATATTGGATTTGTATTGTCCGTTGCCGCTCGAAATTGAAGCGTATAATCTGCACATTTAGCCAAATTCATTTGCTGTCCGAACCCTTCACCTGCAATAATCCCTGTTCCCTCAATGACCATTCCAACATATCCTGTTCCCGTTGGGTTATAGAACATCCCCGTAGAAGCCGAGGTTATGGGTGGAAAAGTTATTCCTGATGGATGTCCGAAATAAGCACAATTGAAATAATCATTCGAAGAAGTTTGAACCTGAAGCCATCCTGTTGCGTAATCCAACTGACTTGGGCCGGTTGGACATTGAGAATACGTTTCAAAACTAAGGTTGCTAAATAAGTTTGTAGCACAAGGATCTGGACAATCAGCGAACTCAACATCTATAGAAGCTGCGGTGGAAATACATCCTCCTGTGGTGTCCACAACATAATACGTTGACACGCCTAAAACAGAAGGTGGAATGAAAAAGCTATCGGCCGCTACTTGATTTAATAAAGTTATATCATCAAACCACAAACTACCTATATCTGAAACAATTGGTGTCAGATTATCTCCGGTGCAATACCAAGAGTTAGGAGTGAAGATTGTTGGCGTTACTCCACCCATCAAAACCATGGTGGTATCCGAATTTAAAGTATCTCCGCAAGCTGTTATTACATGAACTATAAATTCTTGGTCTGCAGTTAATGCAACAGTTTGGGTCACTGCGTTTCCAGGGTCAGCTACCATTAATGCAGGCTCCCAACTGTAAGTTGCCCAGATAGAATCGTAACCAATAGCTCCAACAGTCGCTTGATAATTTGCACAGATCGTTCTATCATTTCCCGCCAAAGTATCAATGAAATTATCAGGATGATAGTAATATGTAATGTTTGGCATTCCGATATCGCTTGCACCCGGTCCAGGGCTATAACCCGGGTTGGTAATATTTGGAACTAAATAATTATTTGGATCATTTATTACGGTCAATTGCGTTGTTGAAAAACGTGTGCTATAAATTTTACCATCGGATGCTTTAACCATCGCACCATATTGAGCGGATCCTGTCGCGATTAAAAAATCTTGTCGCGTTGGACCAATC
This sequence comes from Crocinitomicaceae bacterium, assembly GCA_013215515.1. Lineage (GTDB taxonomy): Bacteria > Bacteroidota > Bacteroidia > Flavobacteriales_D > Crocinitomicaceae > UBA4466. The sequence goes on along the minus strand of JABSPC010000022.1, from coordinate 10,005 downwards.
GAACCAAACCCAGCGGTCATGTCAAAACTACTGATGTATGTGTTATTTCCACCTTCATACCAGTTCACATAGAGCGCATTTCCTGAAGCAGAAAACTCAACACCATACGGAATATCTGTACCAAAAGTTCCAGTTGGAATGACAACTTCACCCAGACTTAAGATCCCCGTTACATTATCAAAATCATAGACTTTTACCTCTGGTCCAAAACCGTTCGCTTCGGCAATAATATCTCGATCTTTGTTTACTGCGAGCCAACTTACAATCGGTGATCCCGTTGGTGTTGGGTAGTTCGTTGCTGAAATTGTTGAAACTACAGGGATGGGATTCACTCCACCAGACGTAACCTCAAACGAGTAAAAAAGATCGTTGTTCAATGACCTAGTGATGACCCAAAAATTTTCAGTGTTTCCTTGCTGAACAACTTTTATTTTTTCCGCAAGCGTATCCGCATTAAAAATCAGTAAATCCTTCTGTCCAACAACAACATCGCCCAATGGTAAAGGAATTGTTCCATTTCCAGGAAGTGTCATGTCTATAACTGAAGAACGCAGTCCATAATTTGTTCCTCCCAAAGCAGACAATGCGAAAATGTAATATTGATCACAATTGCCAGGAACAGGAACAGCTGTCAACCCACAAGACGTACTGTGGTCAATGGCAACATCACCATTAGGCATCGTTGTATGGGATGCGTCCCAAACTGTGAAACCAGCACCATAAGCTGTTACACTAGTGGCTCCGGCATAAAAAAGCACATTCCCATCACCGTCAGAATAGTTTGCCGTTACTTCATATGCCGTAATACTAGAGGGTATATTCACAGGAGCTCCACCATTGAAAGTCATCCCAACGCTGGTACCGAAATACCAATTGTTAACGTGATTTGCCGTTTGCTGAGCGCTTGAATAATGAGTGATAAAACACAGAAAAAGTACGAGGAAGATCCCCGTACTTTTAATGCTATCACGATATTCTTGTAGTAGTCGATCGTGCATATCTTCTTATTTATGAATCAATTTAAATCTCGTATTGGACCCGTCCAATTTGGTAATATCAATGAAATAACTTCCGTTGGACAAGGAGCTAAAGTCAATGTTTTTTGTATATCTGCCGTTAAGCACAGCTTGTCCTTGAAGGCTAAAAACAGAATAGCTTTCAAACTGTCCCTCTATGTTTAAGGTACTTAATACTGGGTTCGGGAACACTTTCAAATCTGAAAATGAGCCTTCATCCATTCCAACAGTAAATATTGCATTGTCTCTTACGCCAAGACTTTGGTTGAAGTAAGACCCACTCGCTGTCGTTTTCAGTTCGACTGCCTTTACGATATACGTGATGTCTTCACCAGATGGAACTGTGTTGTCGCTGTAAGAAGTTCCTGTCACAATTGCGGAATTCACAAGTTCATAAGAACCAATGCTCGGCACATATCGAAAAATGTTGTAGCCAACAGTAGCATCAGGACTTGCCATCCATGTTAAATCAGCTACGTTATTATTGTTGGCTACTACAAGATTCGACGGTGGTAGCAAGTAGTGCATTCTCATTGTTGGATCTCCCATTAATGCGATATGAATCCAATTGTCAAAATAAGGAAGTGTACTTCCGAAATATCCAGAATTCGATTGGTTGTTTTGAGTCAATTTAGCGCTATAGCCAATATGACCTCCAAGTGACATGTGATGAACATTCCATTGCGGACGCCCTGCCCACATTGAATTCATTGTTTGCCCTTGAGTGATTATAGCTCTTAAAAAATTATTGTCGCTGTCCCAGTCTCCAAAATAGCTCCCGAACATCATTGTAAAAATGGTTTGTAAAGAATCGCCTGCTAAATTGGATGTGTTCCCAATTCCAGAACAACTCGTATAACTTCCAGCGCCACAACCATAGCTCCACATATAACTATTAGAGGCGGTTGCTGTTCTTAAATCCAATGTATTGTCCACATTTGCCGGTGTAAACATTGTAGAAAAATTTCGATAGGCGCTACTCGAAAAACCTTCCGGAAATGTTGCGAAATTGTCATCAATCAATGCTCTTTCTTGGGCAGTAAATTGTTTTGTTTTGTACATATGCGCTTTGTTCATGTACCGAATTAATAAAGTCTCTTCAGAGTCCGAAAATGCTCCCATGTTTGCAAAATCAACTCGCGCAACTTGCAATTTAACGTTCCCAGGCGCAATTCCTTGATCGAACTTCCCATCGCCGGGAATATTATGATTTCTCGCTTGCGCAGCCGACGTGTTATCATTGATTGCTTGGTCTGTCCAAATGCCATTAACGTCACCATAGTAAACATCAGCAGGCCAAGCGCCCAAATGATCTGGGTGCCCATCTGGGTTCATTAATCCAGAATAAGGAACAGGTACATGACCGATTAAATAAACGGAGGCTGTATTGTTCAAATCTTGATTATATACTGCCATAATATCGCTCTTCACAGAAGTAACTAGGTCGTTTTGATTTACATCTATTCGTCTAACAATCCATCCGTCATTTTCAATATCGTCTAGCGTCATTTGGACCGCTGCGTCAAAAGGAGCATTGCCTTGATATGTGTCTTCAACAACAACTACAATAATCCCTCGATTGTTAATTGCTTCCTTCTCGAAAGCAGCGTTAACATATCCGTAAGCCACTGTCCCTCCTGTTTTAACAATCTTGTATTCATGAGCCACTCCGTCCAAGATCGTATTGTCAACGTAGGAGTTTGATGATCCCGCCAATGTCGAAATTGAGGTTCCCCATAATGATATTGGCGAATCCCTTCTGTAAATAGTATAATCTGTTGCCGATCCATCATTCTCCCAATTCAAAGTAATCTCACCCGATTGAACAATAGCACTTAATTGAACAGAAATGTCCTCACCAGGTGTTTGAGCGCAAAGGGTATAGGTTAAAAAAGTTACTAAGACTCCGATTCCGAATTTCATATTGGGTTTTAAATTTTTGTGAATTTCAAATTGTAATAACGCCCACTGATAGACAGAAGTTTAATCCAGTAAATTTCCCCGAATTTGATCGAATTGTTATTTCCGCTATTTCAATTCCATTTGGATTAAGTACAATCAAGTTTGAGGCTGGGTTTGGATACAATTGTAATCCACAATCGGATTCAAATAATACGGATCGAATATCACTGTATTCGGACGTTCCAACAAGATCAACTTGTTTTAATCTATAATAGTTGACTCCACTTTCAGGCCGCGTATCTATAAATTTATAATCATTTTTTTTCTGACTATTTCCCGTCGATGTTAATGTCCCAATTGCTTCGAAATTTACGGCATCCGAGGAGTGTTCAACATCAAAATGACTGCTATTGGTTTCCGAATACGTCGACCAAGTTACTTCAACGTTCTTATCATTTTTGTATACGTCAAAATCGACCAATTCAACCAGTAAACAGGTCACTAAAACCATTACTGTATCGGACTTAATCGTGTCTCCACAAGCGTGTATCGTATGTAATAAGAACTCTTGATCTACTGTTAATGCAATTGTTTGAGTGGTTGCACTCGAAGTATTCAATACCATTGCCGCCGGATCCCAACTATAAGTTGACCAAATAGAATCATATCCAGCTGCTCCAATTATAGCTTGATCTGAAGGGCAAATTGAGCGATCCTGCCCAGCTAGTGTGTCAATGAAATTGTTCGGATGATAATAATATGCAATATTAGGCATCCCCAATTCAGATTCATTTGTTACCGTGTGTCCATTCGCAATAATATTTGGAGTAACTAAATTGTCAGGATCATTTATTACACCGATCTGAGTATTAAAAGGAGTAGTACCTCCCCAACCAAAATAAATCTTCCCGTCTCTTCCCAGAACAACGCCTCTTGGAACGTCAACAGAGCCTGGCAACTGAATCGAAATATCATGATCCGTTCTTGTCGCGGCAATGTTACCAACTCCTCCAGTTACGTCGAACGATGAAAAAAGCTTTAAACCTGGACTTCTACTCCACCCTATATATAGTGAGTTTCCAGATTCAGAAAATGCTAAGCCGTATGGAATATCCCAAATATAATTGAGGCCAGTCATTATTATTTCTTGGTTGGACAAAACTCCCGTAACATTGTCAAAATCGTACGCTCTGGCATCTGTATAAATTCCATTTGCTTCAGCGATGATGTTTCTATCTCGATTGATAGCCATCCATCCTAAAAATGTTGAAACATTTCCTGAAAACGGAGCCGGAGCTGGTGGATATGGAACAAGTGAAACAACCGAAGGGACAAATGTTGTATTAACTCCAGCCGACGTTACTTCGAATGAATAAAAGTTCTCAACTGTATTCGACCTTACTATCAACCAATAATTTTCAGTGTTTCCTTGCTGAACTATAAATGTTTTTTCACCGAGATTATCTGTGTTAAATACGAGTAGATCTTTCTGTCCTGCGACTATATCCCCTAATGGCGCTAGCACAGTCCCGTTTCCTGGAAGGTTCATGTCGATTAAATAATAGTGTAGGCTATTATTAACACCCGCCCCTCCTGCTCCATGTTCGATGTAGAAGATATAATATTGATTGCACTTTCCTGGCACTTTACATATTGTCGTTCCGGAAGATGAAGAAATATCCCCGGAGGTCGTTCCATTTGGCATGGCAGTATTCGTAGCGTCCCAAGTTTGATTAGCAGCCGAATAAAACAAAGTGATACCTAAACCATCTGAAAAGGTTGACATAGCCTCATTTGCAATGATATTTGAGGCTATATTTACTGGCGCACCGCTATTGAATGAAATTCCACTACCTGTTCCAAAATGCCAGTTATTGATATAATTCGCAGTCTGTTGTCCGTTAGAAACAAAGGATACAGATAGAATCAAACAAACTTGGAGCAATACTTTCTTCATGTCCGCTCAAAGGTACAAATGAAGCAATGCTCAAACAATCACTTTTTTACATTTTATGTATTCTATTAATTACTCACACAAACTTATTAGACTATATTTAAAGGAATTTAACTCAACAATTATATAATGAATGAATCTATTGAATTATACGATAAATTGACTCAAGGTGAGCGAAAATTGATTTCTCAACAACTAAAGAAGGATGGAAAGACTCAATTGACCGAAATTTATGAGCAATTAAAGTCAGGAACATCCATTGAAGAATTGTACGAAAGCTCGACTGCGAACAAAACAACGGTCTCTCTTCTTTCCTACCAACTCAAGGAATTTATGATTAAAGAGTTGGCGAATTCAAAACGGGCTACAGTAATCGAAATCGAATTGCGAAGTAGTATTAGTGAAATTGAGTTTTTGAAAAGCAAATTTTTGAACAATCAAGCTCTCAAAAAGATCAATAAACTGAAATCAAAATTATTGGAGCATGAGCGGTATATGCACTTACAAGAATTAATCTTAATTGAAATTGAGATCCAATATTTCCAATTGTCTGAGAAAGATTTCAAATTAAAACTGAAAGACCTGGTTGACGAATATGATCTTTTCAAGGAAAAAAATGGAGAGTATTATTCGCATAAAGTACACTTTTACAAACAATTGGCAGGAATACATAATAATGTCGATGACGCTAATTTTAACAATACTCTTGAGTTCAATTCTGCCGACAATCGATCTGCTCACTATTTCAATATGCGATCAAAATTAATTGATCATTTGACTTCAGGAAAACTCATCGAAGCAGAAACAATTAGCGATGAGCTTCTGGATTTTACAGCTTTGAATAAGCACGAAATGGACCGTGTTCCTTTTCAAAAAATGGACGTTTATTTCATGACTGGATTGGCTTATCTTCTCTCCAATAAAATGGATAAATACGAACAATGTGTAGCGGAGGTTAAACTAATTGATCAGAAGCATGATATTCTTAATACTAAATTTGAAGAACGTATAAACTACTTGAAATGGGTGAGTACTGCAATTGGCCGTACGAAAGACCATGAGAAAGAACTTCTCGAAAATTACCGAACAATTAAAAGTGATATCTCACTAGAATATGAACATCGAATAATTGAACAAATATCCAATTATTATATTCGAGTCGAGGAGTTTAGGAAGGCAAATAAATGGAACAGGGAGATCCTAAATAAATCGAAGAAAAACCAACGTTCAGAATTCTATAAGCGTGCAGAAATTCGTGCGATCTATATCTCCGTTTTAACAAATAAGGATGACAATACGGATCTTTTGACAGCACGTTTTATCGGCAATAAATCCAATGCTGAACTGTACGGAGGGAAATTGATCAGCCTTTTAAGATCAAAGGATAAAAATAAGGACGCTTTATTACTTGAGCTCTCACGTATTACTAATTTCTGGAGCTATAGTCTTTCTTAAAGAAAACCTTAGTTTGGTTAACAGCGAGAATTTACTGAATTAGGATAAGCATGCCCAGAACCCATACTGGGCTATTTCAAGATCAGTCTATAAACCTCGCTCGTCTCTGCATTCGAATTTTTGACCAAATAAACGCCACTTGCAAATGATGAGAAATCAATTTTTACAGTGGCTTGTCCGTAGCAATCATCCTTTTTATAAACAACTTCCCCTATTGAATTGGTAATTTCTAGGGTATTCAATCCGGTCTCACTCGTAATTTACACATGCCCTTCCGATGGATTTGGGAAAATGCTCAAATTGCTTTCGTCGGCATTCAATGTATCTACTCCTGTACCTCCATTGCCACTTATTGCAACATTGTCAAAGAATACGCTTAGCCAATTCGAACTACAATCAGAATTTCGATAACGAATAGCGATGTAGCTTAACTCTCCCATTGCAGGTAAAACGAGGCCCGTTTGGAGTCTGTACGTGTTATCGTTGATATACTCTGCATCTCTAAAATCGAATAACAACTGAATGCTTGTCGCCAAGGCTGGGTCTTGTGAACCGTTTAACAAATAAACGCCGATTGTATCTCCCGAGGGGTACTGAGAACCCGCCAAACTTATATCTAATTGAATCCAACACCCCTCCACCGCTGATCCCAAAAGCAGGTGAAACGTACCAATTATCAGTAACGGTAATTCCCGTTGATGGCGAGTAATCATGCCCAATACAATTCGGCGCTGAATACGCATCAAGTGTTCCGTATCCCCATTACTAAAAGTTGTTGCCCCGTCTTATATTCTGTCCAACCTACCTGCTGAGCCACATCATCAAAACCACTAAAATAAGGAAGTGACAATTGTGCGTTCAAAGAGAAAAAAGAACACATTGTAAATCCAATTGCTGTCAATACCACTCTACTTGTCATCATAATTTTACTTTAATTAAAAGCTATTCTTTATTGAGATTAAACTGCACACCTATCAGACAGGGTGCTAATAGTGATGGCTGGGCGCTATGGCTCTTAAATAAGCTTTATCATTTTGATGATTCCAATCAATTTTTCATCCTTGTTTTTATTTAATCACCGTATGTAAGCCGCCATTGATAAAAGAAGGGCCATTAAAGGTAACAGATTCAATCGTACGTGAATAATATGCGATACCACTACATTCTGTCGAATTTAGAATCCAATCAATTGTCAAGGTGTCAACATTTAAACTGTCATATTAAATAAGGATTTCCCGAAATCATTTTGTCAACGTTAAAATACCAAGCTTTTTGAGTAACTGAACCATCCGTGACATTCACAGAATTCAAAAAGTGAGAGGAAACGTTATCGGAAAGTTCGAGTATTAAATTCGGATAATCTTGATGAATTATATTATTCCCGACAGAATTTTCAATAACAATCCAAAGTTCTTCGGATGCCGCAGGTAAACATTCGGTTTTATTGCAAGAAAGGAATGAAAAGATGACACAGACCAAAGCCAATGCAAAACGTATTAATCTACTCATATAATGAAACAAACGCCTATTTGGTTGCACCCTTCATGGTATCAAACGCTCCGCGGCTGTCCTGCTTAAAGCACAATTATTGAATGCTCTAGCTGTGTAAGTTTCAGTATAAATATTCCTTTTTAACCAATATAGAAGTTAACGCAAGTCAATCGTGAGAACAATAGCAAATGTGAATACAGTTTCGCCTCAACCTGTGAATGACATAGGAACTGTTCACAACGCAAACAATTCAACGATACCGACTACACGACCTCTAGATATTGATGTATTAGCTGATGCGGAAACAAATCAACCGAAACCTTCAGCTGTTTTATCATTGGATGATCGAAATAACAATCAAGCTGATCAAGAAAGAAAGGATCGTGTTGATAAGGCAAGGGCTGAGTTAGAGCGATTAGAAGAAGCCGAGAAGGAATCTGCTGAGAGGTCTGAACAGGATCGGATAGTAAACAACGTGCAGAATTAAAACGCGCAGAAGAAAAGAAAGAACAAGAGGCTCAAGAACGAGCGGAAAGATCCGAACGCGAAGCAAGAATAAAGGCCGCTGAAAAAGCCAAGGTTGATGCTGAAAGGAGACGAGTAGAAGAAGCGTTAAAGAAAAACCGTAAACAGCTTTAACAGATTGGAGTTTTGAGACCGCCTAAAGAGTGGTCTCTTTTTTAGGTGAAATTACTTACCCTAAACGAATCAGCCTTGCAGGATTAGCCTCACCTGAAGGCAACTCCAATTATCAACAACCACATCCCATCCAAACACCGCACGTTTTCGCGTAAGCATCTTTATAAAACTTGTGAGACTCATTCACTGCTTCTTTAATTATTGGGTCTCCTTTTTCACCACTAGCAACCACAACGATGTAATAGCCTTTTGTGAATCCTTTGAATCCATTTGAGTATTCAACTGAAACGTATTTTGATTCCCCCCAATCGTTTCTTGGCAAGTATTGCGGGTATTCAACCATTCCACCTCCACAGATATCATCACAAACTTCTTCTGGTAACGAAAGTCCCATTTCATCATTCGGGTGAAGTCCTCTTAAGTTCAATGGATATCCAAGTTTAGAAGAAGCGTCTTTCGCTTTTTTAAGCGCTTCATCATAGTCCTTTGTTGAAATGATAATCACAAAAGAAAAATCTTTTGTCAGACTTGCCTCGTATTCTTGCCAATCAAGATCGTCGTATTCACCAGATACAGATGATTCCTGAGTCATCACAGACTTGGGCATGTCGTTTTCAATCGCCACTGGCCCCGCCGTAAGTTCTTCATTTGCCTTTTCGACTTCCGTCTTATCCTCTTTTGGTAAATCCTTTTCCGGTGAATCAGCAGGTTCTGAACAAGCTGCTAGGATGAGTAAAATCGGAAAAATATAGATGCGCATAAATATGAATTTTAGATTCGTTCTTGAAATTAGTAAAGTTCCTTGAAACCAAGTTCATCTCTAATACTTAAATTTAACCTCTATGAAAACGATTCTTCTTTTTCTCGCAATCATCTCATTAAGCAACAGCACTGATGCTCAAAACTTTGATATTGATTTATTGAGGAAGATTAATATTGAACGAAACAGCAATTTCGACGCTTCCTATTTATTTATTACAAATTCTACCGTTCCGTTTTCCTTAGGTGTTCCGGTGGTTATGCTTACAGTTGGGTTGCTCAAAAAAGACAGTTTGCTAACACAGAATTCACTAATGGTTGGAGGAGCATTCGTTTCGTCAACGATAATTACTGTAGCAATGAAATGGGGATTCAATCGAGATCGACCTTTTACTACTTATCCTGACATTGTAAAATTGACTGGTGGAGGAAGTCCCTCGTTTCCTTCTGGACATACATACAGCCAATTGGGGACAATTTGGTTGCGATAATTGAACGTACCGGAGAACGTCGCCGACGCGACATTTAGGCCCTTTTGACCGTGTTGGTCAAGGTCCCGTGAGCGGAGCTCAGCTTCAGTGAGCATGATCACGGAGGAGATGTCACTCCCAAAGATGCCCACCAATGCCTCCATCCTTTCATCCATAATTTCATCGTATTCCTCCATCCATTCCAGTCCGGGGTCAGCTGCTGTTATCTTATGATTGTGCTTCAACGCAAATTGGGGGATAATTGCTTTTGTGGATTGAGTTGCTGGCGATGGGGCCGATGATGGTGGAGATGGTTTAT
>JABSPC010000219.1 GCA_013215515.1 Crocinitomicaceae bacterium | reverse complement strand
GCTCTTTTTTCTTTCAATTCTATGATCTTCCATTTTTGAAAGAAGCTCAATAATACTTTTGTTTTTCATAACTTATACATCTGATTATCAGATAAATATACAAATTATTACTCACTTGAACTACTCTTAATTAATTGATTATCAAATAGTTATCAACATTTACGCGTCAACTTTTAATGCGTTTGCCCTGGCCAGTCATGTTCTATAACAGCACGTTAACATATTATTTCCGTACATTTGCCATGAAAAACTACATTCTATGAAAAAATTTCTACTTACAATTTTAACCCTTGCTACTTGCGGTGCAGCTTATTCACAAGTTGTGTGTGCTGGGGTTTCTCCTGCAGCAATTCAAGGGAACTACGACTATGGGAACCAAGGTTCTTGTGGACAATGGCCAGGTGAAACAGACGATGGTACTTGGGGAACTTGGACCGGAGGTCTTGATTTTAACAACGCTGGAGACCATATTCAAGCAGAGCTTAAGCTTGTTGAAGATGGAGAACCAGGCTGGAACCCACAAGGAAACCCAGTATCACAAGAAGGGTGTAATACTCTTAACAATGACCTTACCGGAAAGATTGCTGTTGTATACAGAAATACATGTTGGTTCTCTTCAAAAGTATACTATGCTGAACAAGCAGGAGCTATCGGTGTAATTGTTGTAAACAGAGAAGCAGGAGTTTTAGGTATGTTGGGTAACACAGATCCTCTTAATGGACCTCTTGGACCTGATTGTCATATCCCTGCAGTATTCCTTGATATTAACGATGGAGCAGCTTTAATCGCTGAAATGCTAAATGGACCTGTTGAAATGTTCATTGGTAACAAATTAGGAGCCTTTACAAATGATGTTGGTGCTGTTAAAGGTGAGTTCTTAGTTTCTCCTTTCGGTGGGGCTAACAACCTTATTTATGATGGTTTCACTCCTGGCATTCAAGTTTACAACTTTGGAACAGCTGACCAAACTGACGTATCCATTAATGCTAAAATTGACGGTCCTGGTGGAAACGTTTATGATCAAACTATTGGCCCATTGCCTATCCTTTCTGGAGATACTCTTTCTGTTTTCCCTGGAAATACGGATGAATTTATTGCATGGCAATTAGGAATTGGAAATTATGCTGATGGTGATTACACTTTGACATATGAGATTACATTAGCTGGTACAGCTGATGATTCTGGTTTTGATAACCTTTATACTTCTGATTTCAAAATTCAATCCGATCGTGTTTCTTTGTCAACGCTTGACGGAGGAGATATGCCAATTGCGAATTCATACCCAAGTAACTCAACTACTGAATACCAGTCTTGCATGGTGTTCCAAGATGCTAACGCAGGGGCTTTAGCTGTTGATGGTATGTACTTCATCCCTCACACTGACACTTCGGTAAACGATTTAGCAGGAGCTGAAATTTTCGCTAATGCTTACCAATGGGATGATGATTGGGTTGATCTTGATGATGTTAATTACCAATTCGACCCTGCAACAAACGATGCATTCCAAAACTTGAACTTAGTAACTTTCGGCACGCACTACCCAGCTTCCAATGACGATGTTAATGATGTTGCATACGTTGCATTTACAACTCCTTTCCAATTCGTTGATAACCAAAGATATTTGTTCTGTCTTCAAACGTTTGAGTCAGCAACGATCTCTTTCGGTTACGATAGCGGAATTAGTTATGATGGAAACGAAGGTATTATTCGTCAGCCAGTTTCGCCTATTCACGTAGATGGACAATGGTACGCTGCAGGATGGGCTGGTTCTTCTGCTTCTTCAATGGCCTTGAGTGTATATGACGCAGCATTCTGGGGTCTAGGTGAAATCGCTTCTTTAGAAGGAAGAGTATTCCCTAACCCAGCTAACGATGTAGTTACTGTTTCAATTGATGCTAACGGAGATGCTACTTTAGATGTAGTTGATATCACCGGTAAAGTTGCAATGAGTAACTCTATTACTTTAGTTAACGGAGCTGCGAAAGTTGATATGTCATCTTTGGAGTCTGGGGTTTATATCTTCAACATTACTCTTGAGAATGGACAAACTTCAAAAATTAACGTAGTTAAGAAGTAATTCGTTAAAGACTTCAAACTGGTTAAATCCAGTTTAATATATTTGAAAAGGTTAGACTCCCGATAGCTCTCGAGATTGTCTAACCTTTTCGCATTTATAGCAGTTGGGCGTATCTTGGGAAGTGATTAACCTACCAATATTGTATAGAATTAAGCTCTTAATAGTCAGTGCTGTACAGCTATAATTCGTTTTACCGCTTTAAAAGTTGTACTTTGTGGGTGCTAAAACTAAACTATACAAAATGCTAAAACTCTCTCTCCAGTTGTTCGCGGTATTATTAATATCGACCACAGCTCACTCTCAATTTGATTTAAACCTTCTAGGTCAACACCAATACGCAGGCAATCGTGGCGATTGTAGTGATATTTGGGGCTATGTTGACGGTCTAGGTAACGAATATGCCATTGTAGGAAACGAAACAGGAACATCAATTGTTGATGTTACGGACCCTGCTAACCCCGTCGAAGTACTTTACACCGCTGGTGATCAAACCATTTGGCGTGATATGAAGGTTTGGGGAACAACCGCTTATATCACCAATGAAAGTGGTGGTGGTCTCAAAATTATTGATTTAAGTAACCTTCCTGGGCCTCTTACTGGTGCAGATGTTACTTATTATACAGGTTCATCGTATCAGTTTGAAACTGCACACAACATCTTTATGGATGAAAATGGTCACGCGTATATTTGCGGATCAGATTATAATAATACTGCCACTATAATTTTAGATGTTTCAACTACACCATTAGCTCCTGTTGAGTTAGGTGTTTACGACGATTTCTATCTGCACGATTTATATGTGAGAGGAGATACTCTTTGGGGCGGTGCTATTAATGATGGCTTCTTCGTAGTTGTTGATGTTACTGACCCGATGAATTGCGTAACGATGGCAACTCATCTTACTCCAACTACATTTAGCCACAACGTTTGGCTTTCTGACGATGGTAATACATTGTATACAACCGACGAAGTTTCTGATGCTTATGTAGCGTCATATGATGTAAGTAATATTGCAAATATTGTCGAGCGCGATAGAGTTCAATCTAGCCCTGGAGATAATGTGATTCCTCACAACACATTTGTCGTAGGCGATTACCTCGTTACTTCATATTACAGAGATGGTGTCGTGATTACTGACGCAACCAACCCAGCTAATTTAATCCAAGTTGGAAGTTATGATACTTCTCCTTTATCGGGAGATGGTTTTAATGGTGATTGGGGTGTTTACCCGTATTTGCCTTCAGGAAACATTATTGTAAGTGACATCGAGAATGGTCTTTTCATCCTTGGTTCTAATTATTCTCCCGGTGCTTACCTCGAAGGAAATGTAACTGATTTTGCAACAACAAACCCAATTGATAATGCTCAAATAGAAATTGTTGCAACTTCTATATTAGATAACTCTGACGCGTCAGGTGATTATGCTTCGGGTGTTGCAACCGGCGGAACGTTCGACGTTACTTTCTCAAAATTAGGATACGTTTCTCAAACAATCTCAAATGTTGTTTTAACGAATGGAAATACAACTATCCTTGATGTTGCGTTAATATCACTCATTACTTTTACACTTCAAGGAGAAGTTCAAGATGAAAACGGAAGTCCGATTCCAAATGTGCAAGTTGTGATTAGCAATTCACAGTTTTCGACTACTGTTACAACGAATGGGCTCGGCGTTTTTGATGTCTTGAGCTTTTTGGAAGGACCTTATTCTGTTTCTATGGGATTATGGGGATACCATGGACTATGTCTTACAAATGAAAGCTACACAATCAGTGGTGGGCCATATGTATATGAAATGCAAACGGGATACACTGATATTTTTGAATTGGATCTAGGTTGGTCTGTTTCTGGAAACCCTGATTCAGGAGACTGGGAGCGTGATGAGCCAAGTGGAACTTCTTATCAAGGCGATTGGTCAAACCCAGAAGATGATTCTGATGATTGTGGAGAAATGGCTTACATTACTGGAAATGGTGGCGGTTCCGCAGGAAGTGACGATATTGATGACGGAACAACTATTCTTACTTCACCAACCTTTGATTTATCCACATACGCCGATCCTTACCTTTCTTTTGAACGTTGGTTCTTCAATGCAGGAGGTCAAGGCTCAACACCAAATGATTCTTTAGTTGTTGATATTACAAATGGAACACAAACTGTTCGTCGGGATTTTGCAGATATCAACAGCCCTGATTTGAGTTCTTGGGCATACCGTGAGTTCCGTGTTACAGACTACCTTCCTGCTACAGCAATCATGCAAATGAAAATTCGCGCAATGGACATTGGCCAAGGTCACCTTTCTGAAGGAGGGTTTGACGATTTCTATGTTTGGGACGACACAACTTCAACTAACCCAAATATTGGAATTCTTGAAATCACGAATGACGAACTGGTTAACATTTATCCTGTGCCATTTGCAAACGAAATCAATATTGTTTTAGACCAAGTGTTTGAATCAGTGCATGTTGATGTTATTGATCTAAGCTCTGGGAAACTGATTGATTCTAGATACTTTATAGCCGCAGACAAAATCCAATTGAATAATAATTACGCAAAAGGAATGTATCTAATCCGCGTTTACGGTGATGATAGCATTTTAACTACAAGACGTGTGGTGAAAATGTAATTTATATTAAACGTATTAATTGAACCCGTCTCGATTTAACCGAGACGGGTTTTTTTGTTTCAAAATTGGTCCGCATCAATATTCAATTACCCAGACCCCCAACCTTTATCGATCTTTCAACGCATTAAGTTGTAACTTAGCAATTCTTAAAAAAAGAATTTATGAAAAAATTTCTATTATCATTGACTGTAGTCGCGTCTGCTTTTGCGTCGCAAGCACAAGTCGTTGTAACCGGAGTAAGCCCTGCAGCAGTGCAAGGAAACTACGAATACAGCAATCAAACGCATGAATTCTGGCCAGGTCAGGTTGGAGATGGATCTTGGGATCTTCAAATGGACTTTAACGTTCCTGGTACTTATGTTCAGGATACTTTGGTTTTTGCTGAAGACGGAACACCGGGGTTAAACCTTCAAGGAAACCCGGTTTCTCAAGAAGCTTGTTTTGGTCCTTTGACGAACAGTGTACTTAACGGAAATGATCTTACAGGACATATTGCTGTTATTTACCAGGGCAGACGCATTAAAATCCTAGTATTTTTTTCAAATATGCTTCATTCCAGCCTGCATTCAATCGTTTTGTCATAATAGATGCTTTTAAAGTATCCTTTTTCAACATTGTTAGAGCAATTTTATTGATTACAGAAAAG
>JABSPC010000218.1 GCA_013215515.1 Crocinitomicaceae bacterium | reverse complement strand
CCACAGTTGAGGACGATTATATCACGCTTACGACTCACAATAGAGATGCGGATACTATAAACCGTAACGCGTTAGGTAAATTGAAAACGAATTCTGTAAAATACGACTCTGAAGTAACTGGAAATTTTCCAGATCATTTGTTCCCCGTTGAACAAGAGTTGGAGTTGAAGATTGGTGCGCAAGTCATGTTTATCAAAAATGATTTGTCCCAAGAAAAGGACTACTATAATGGCAAAATGGGGCGCATTATCTCTTTGGATGATGAAGAAATTAAAGTCAATTTTCCACTTGAGAAAAAGACAATCACTGTCGATAAATACGAGTGGGACAACATCCAATATGCTTTAGATCCATCTACGGGAGAAGTGGAAGAAAAAACGCTAGGAACGTTTGTACATTATCCGTTGAAACTGGCTTGGGCAATTACAGTTCACAAAAGCCAAGGCTTAACGTTCGAGAAGGCCGTTTTGGATGTTTCTAAGGTCTTTGTTGCAGGTCAAGCTTATGTTGCTCTGTCGAGATTAAGATCATTGGAAGGATTGGTTCTTTTGAAACCGATTAACATGAATGGATTGTCGAATGATCCGAATGTTGTGAATTACGCGAAAACGAAAGTCTCTTCTGAATTGCTCGAAGATCAATTGGGTGGTTCTACAAATAAGTTCTTGTACGACGAATTGGTTCAAGCTTATGATTGGATTGATTTACTGAATGCTTGGAAGTCGCACGAAGCGGGATATAAAAACCACGGTTCAAAATCGCAAAAAGGAAAGAACCGAACTTGGATTACACAACAAGCGCAAATTATGAATGGGACAATGGACCCAGCTCGGAAGTTCAGAAATGAATTATCTCGTGTTTTCTCAGTCACAAACGTGGACATGGAGCACGCCTTGAAAAGGGTAGTGGCAGCTTACGGTTACTTCTTCAAATTAATGGACGGAATACTCGTGTCGAATCTAAAGAAGATGGCGGAGCTCCAACAAAAGAACAATACAAAGCAATACAACGAGGAATTAGAAGATTTGGATATGCTTCTTACAGAAGCAATTTTAAAGCTGAAAAAAACGCGTTTGCTTATGGAAGCGGTCGCAAATGGAAGATCTATAGAACGATCAGTAATCATGTCAACGGAAGTCATAAATTATAAAATGACGAAGATTGAGATGGTGAAAAATGAAATGCGCGTAACGAATTCAACCTTTGATTTCGATACGAATTTCGTTCAACTCAAAACAAAAGCGGAGAAGAAAAAATCATCTAAAAAGAAGAAAGGAACGACATACGATACGACACTCGAAATGGTGAAAGACGGATTGTCGATTGAGCAAATTGCCGGCGAACGACAACTTTCGAAAGGAACAATTAGTACCCATTGTGCACGATTGATCAAGCTTGAAAAATTGGAATTGAGCGACGTTATGGAAGCCGAGAAAAGAAATGCGTTATCAGATCTCTTTGATGATTACGACGGTGGCTCTATGAGTGGTCTCAAAGAAAAAGTCGGGAGTAAATTTTCTTGGGATGAGTTGAAGCTGTATCAGGCTTCGATGTTGGTTTAATGTTCTTCAATAATCTCTTCAGATGGAGGCGGTGAACTTGCATGCCCTAAATCAGGATTAACAAAAGCATGAAGGGGGAATAGAGTTTCTAAAAGACGAATTTTAGCAAAATCATTTAGAAGGAAATTATGTCGTGTATATATTTGATCATACGTTTCCTCGAATAATTTGAAGGCTTCGGGATTTCGCAATTCGGAAAGCGCATTGTAGACTTTTAATTTCAAAGCATTCAGAAAGAAAATGTTTGTGTATTCATTGTAAATTCGAATATGCGCTTCAAAGTGTATTTCGCGCAAATTATCTTCGCCTAACAATAAAAAACACGCCTTTTTGTTCAGCCATTGTTCTAATTGGAAGCGTTTAAATCTCACGGCCTTCTTTGATAGATCCTTTTGACCTAGAGCATCAATATATTCCATTCTAGCCGCACTGATATTTTCATTTAATTCTAAGATAGAGGTAATAGAATAAAAAGGAAAGTTGTATCCACTATTCGAAGGATCAGCTATGGCGGATCTTATTTCTTCTTTCGTTAAATCACGATTCATAGTGTAATAGTTTGCTATCTCACGAGGGAGCTGAGAAAGCCCACTTAAAGGTTTGTTTTTAACTTTCAACCTTCCTTCATTGTCAACACTTATATAAATAATGTTTCTTGATTCAATCATTGAAAAATTAATATCCCTAGATCCGAAAAACTGTTCATATTCAGCTTCTTTAATGAGGATATAATCATTCGATCGATAGTGAATATCTTCTAAGTTGGCTATCACCATCAAGACCAGTGCTCTGTAAAAAGGGTGTTCAAAATCTTTAGAGTTCAGATTATCTAAAATTGCATTCGCTATAAATGTAGCTGAGCCACGGCTGCTAAAAGGGCTCGATTCAATTTGCTGAAGAATTTTATTAAATGTGCTAGTAATAAATTTAGAAGAGTCAGATTTTTGAATTCTTTTTGTTATTTCAAAAATGGATTGAAGAGATAACTTGAAACGCAGATCAGAATTGATCGAATCGCTTAAATCTGGAGGGGCAAAATCACCTGCGGTCGAAATAGACAGCAAGAGTTGTTTCTTTGACTTCGTTGATTCATCAGTGAGAATTTTTGAATCAATTAGGCGATTTTCGTAATCAGCAAGTACATTTTCCAAATTAGAATTTTTTGATTCAAACTCAGATTTCAATTCTGCGTATAATTGATCTATGACTTTTTGTCCTTGGCTTTCACCAACAATAAGATTAACAATAAAAACACAACAGATCCATTTTAATTTCATTTTCCAAACTTAATCAAAACCAATTTATCAGGACTTAAACATGCCCGCCGGAGAAATAACATCTTCGTCCAGAGGAATATCATCTCCGTATCGATCTGCCATTATCGACTTAACTTTTTTGCTCGAAAGATCAAAATCTTTGAGCTTCTTTAAATTTCCAATTTCAATTCCAGTTGTTTCTTTATGGATTTTCCAAACCAATTCGGAGCAGTATATATTTTCATCAGACCATTCGAAATAGATATCGTAATCTTTTCCAAGATAATAATCGGCTTGGTTGATCATATCAGCTAAGACCGATTCTGTTAAAATTTCATCTGCATTTTTTAATCGCTTAATTACAGAATGATAATCTTCCCCTCGATTAATCCAATCTCTAAGTGGGGTTTTTTACAGGCTGAATGTTTCCGTCCCCTAAATAGTCGGACAAGATTATACTTAAAAAACTGTAATTTTTATGACAACCTTAAATCCGCAAGTATCGTATTAGGATAGTTGCGGATTTAAGGAAGAAAGAAATTCACCAAAGAAGAAAAAATCAGCATCCTCAAAGAGGCTGGCACCAATGGAGTAACAATCACATTGGAGAAACATAGTATTTATCCAGCAACGTTTTATGGCTGGAAGAAGAAGTTACTTTTTAAATATTTTTGGCAAATCAAAAACTCCAGCTGTTCTCATTGTTTTAAACTCCTCAACTGTAGGGCTTAGCACTACCAATTTTTGATATTGAGTGTCAATAACCTTTTGCTCTTCAATAAAGTCAAACTTTGTAGATTCCAAATCGTATTCGAAATAACGCATCGTCAATTTTCCTCCCTTGAATTCAAGTTGCATTGGAGTATAATTCCCATTCTCAAAAATATTTAAAAAGTAAATGCTAGAAACGCCTGATTCCGCAAGAACATTTTGACTTTGACCCCCTATAAACACATCGACATTTCGAATTCCGAAATAATAATATTCGTCTTCTAATATGCAAGGAACAGAATCGTTTTTGAGGACACCGTGGATGTACCCCCCTCGAACGTCATATACAGAAGACTCGCGAATTGATTTCCGGCTAATTGAAGATATGGAAGTCGAAATTATCGATACTCCAGCTGCATCAAATTGATAAGAAATCGTTCCCGTCTTCGATTTATATGTCCCGTAAAACTTTTTTTCTACACTAGAAATTTTAGATGTTGCCGAAGGCAATGGATCCGAGAAATAATACGATTTTTGAGAAAAGGTTGAAAAACTCAAAATTACACTTGCTATCAAACAATATATTTTCATAACTTAATATAAGATGGAAACTAAATTTACAATTAACCAACACGCCTAAAACAAATAGCATGCAAAAAAAATGGCACGTTAAAACGCTAAAAGATACTACAATCGTCGAAGAGTTTCGTTCAAAGCTTAAGGTTGATCCTATTGTTGCCGAATTGCTTTTACAACGAGGAATCTATTCTTTCGAAACTGCACAAGATTTTTTCAGGCCTAAATTGGATCAACTGCACGATCCATTTTTGATGACAGATATGGAAGCGGCCGTTGATCGTTTGCAAGAAGCAATTGACGAAGATCAAAAAGTAATGTTGTTTGGTGATTACGATGTTGATGGAACCACAGCTGTTGCTTTGATGTATTCTTTTTTAAAGGACACATTGCAAGTAGATTATTATATTCCAGATCGCTACACAGAGGGGTACGGCTTAAGTACACAAGGGATTGATGCTGCTAAGAAACACGACGTTGAGCTGATTATTTGTTTGGATTGTGGAATAAAAGCAGTCGAAAAAATAGCGTACGCCAAGTCGCTGGGCATCGATTTTATTGTCTGTGATCACCATACTCCGGGAGAAGAGCTTCCAGATGCGATTGTGCTCGATCCAAAGAGAAAGGATTGCTCTTATCCATACGATGAACTGTCAGGTTGTGGTGTAGGTTTTAAACTTCTACAAGGCATGTGTGAACACAACAATTGGTCGTTGGATAAATTATTTGAACACTTGGATTTACTCGCTATCAGTATTGGGGCGGATATTGTTCCTGTTACTGGCGAAAACCGTATTTTATGTTACCATGGAATGAAACAATTGAATGCGAATCCACGCGTTGCTTTTAAGGAGTTGTTAACTCTTGCGAAGAAACAATTTCCCGTGACATTAACGGATGTTATTTTTTCAATTGCGCCACGTATTAATGCAGCAGGTCGCTTGAGATCTGGGAAACACGCGGTTGCATTAATGGTTTCTAGTAACCTCGAAGAAATAACAAATTTGGCGGAAGATATTAATAATGACAACATAGAGAGAAGACAACTGGATCAGCAAATTACGGAAGAAGCGAAAGAAATAATTGAGAAACGTTGGGAAGAAAATATGAGCTTTTCAAATGTTGTATTTAAGGAGAATTGGCACAAGGGTGTTGTGGGAATTGTCGCATCACGTTTGATTGAAAAGTACTACCGACCAACAATTGTATTAACAGAGTCCAATGGAATGGTAACAGGTTCCGCGAGATCAATTAAGGACTTCAATGTATACGATGCTCTAAATGCATGTTCAGAATATTTGGAACAGTTTGGGGGGCACATGTATGCTGCGGGAATGACTTTGAAAAAAGAAAACCTAGAACCTTTTATTGCGGCTTTCGAAGCGTATGCAAAGGCAAATTTAACAGCGGAAATGTTGATTGAGGAACAAGAGGTTGATATCGAATTGGGATTCAATCAGATCTTTGGAAGGGAAGAAAACAGAATGAAAATTCCAAAGTTAAAACGAATATTATCACAATTTGAGCCGCACGGGCCAGGAAATATGAAACCTGTTTTCATAAGCAAAAATGTGTTTTCTACAGACATGAGATTGCTCAAAGAGGCCCACATTAAGCTCTCAATGACGCAACCTGAACACGATGTAGTAATTGATGGAATTGGGTTCAATCAATCCGAAAGTGCAAATATTGTCGCAGCTGGAGTTCCATTCGATGTGGTGTATACTCTTGAGAGCAATCGCTGGATGGACCGTGAAACCTTGCAATTGAATATTAAAGATGTTCGAGAAACAGTATAAATTCTATGAGT
>JABSPC010000217.1 GCA_013215515.1 Crocinitomicaceae bacterium | reverse complement strand
ATGGAAATCATCAACTTCAGTTTGTTCCAGTTGAGAAATTGGATAGTATCACGGATAGTAATCATCAGGGTGTTATTGCTTTGGTTTCCCCAATCGAATATGGGAAAATCGAAGATGTTGTGGAAGGCTTGATTGAAGAAGGTAAAAAGCCGTTTATCCTTGTTTTGGATAGAATAACAGATGTAAGAAATTTTGGAGCTATAGCTAGAACGGCTGAATGTGAGGGAGTAGATGCGATTTTGATTCCCGCGAAAGGTTCAGCGCAAGTAACTTCAGATGCTGTTAAAACTTCGGCGGGTGCATTGAATAGAATCAAAGTGTGTAAAACGAATAGTTTAAAAGAATCACTTTTTTACATTCAACAATGCGGACTTCGAATTGTAGCCTGTACAGAGAAATCATCTGTTCCTTTATATGAAGCAAATTTAAGAGGTTCTGTTGCTGTTATTATGGGATCAGAGGAAGATGGAATTACATCTGATTTGATCAACATGGCCGATGTTGCCTGCAGAATACCGATGCGTGGAGAGATAGCTTCTTTGAATGTTGGAGTTGCGACTGGCATGGTTTTGTATGAGAAACTAAGACAAGAGATTCACTAAATCCTGTCTTATGCGTTTATCTTTCTTATTGCTAATTACCGTATTTTTTAATTCCGGAATGTCTTTTGGGCAACTTCCATCTAATTTTAAGAAGTTGGAAGGTACTTGGAAATATAAGGAGGGAAGTGGCTACGAAGTATGGGGAATTCAAGGTAATAGGCTTATTGGATTCACTTATAGAATTACTAAGATGGGAGATACGACTAAAGTTGAAGATATGTCTCTGGGAAAATTTAATAATACCTCAGTTTATAGTTTTACGACATACAATATTGTGAACGATAGTCTGATTACAAAGCATCATGTGCTAGTTGGTAGAAAACGAAAAATGATATTCACTAAGATGTTCCAAGAAGTAGGTTACTCGATCCAGTATAAGTTCGGTTTCTTGAATAAGAATAAGTTGAAAGTTATCGTGCACAACATTATTTCTGACAGGCCGGTGAAATTCACTTTGCTCCGAATTAAAGAGTAGTCTTTTTAATCCAAGGAATCAATCCAGGGATTTTATCGAGAGAATTAATGTGCCACTCGTGAGTACCTTCTTTGTAGGTCTGGTACGGATCAAATAGAATCCCTTTCATTCCAAATCGTTCAGCACCTACAATATCAACCAAGTAATCGTCTCCGATCATTAAACTATCTGCAGGATTCGCTTTTGCCAAACCTGTAGCGTATTCAAAAACTTCAGGAGCCGGTTTGTTCTTCCCAACCTCTTCAGAACATACAATGACATCAAAGAAGTCTCGGATTCCACTGTTTTCTAGTTTGATTGCTTGAATCTCTTTAAAGCCATTCGTTATAATGTGAAGCCCATGATTCTCTGCCTTCAAGGCTTTTAATGTTTCAACAGTCCCAGGGAATATATTGGTATGGTAAGGTGCGGTATTCACGTATTCTTCTCCCAAAGTAACGGCTAATTCGTGATCATTAATTTGAAAACTTTTAAGCGTATCCTCGAATCGTTTTACACGCAGAACGGCCTTCGTCAGGTCTCCTTTTCCGTACATGTTCCACAACTTCCCATTGATCTTTTTATATGTTGTATAGAAAGATTGAAAAGAGCGCATTTGATCACCAAGGTTGTACTTCTCGAACAAAACTTCAAGTGCGGCTTTAGAATTTTTGTCGAAATCCCATAAGGTCCGATCGAGGTCAAAGAAAATGTGTTTCATTTAATAAATTAGAAATGCAACGGAGGTCATAATTACCCCATTAAGGAAGATTCCGAGAATAATCAGAGGATATGTTTTTTTGTTAT
>JABSPC010000216.1 GCA_013215515.1 Crocinitomicaceae bacterium | reverse complement strand
CCTAAGAACGGGTATTATTGTAAGCCAACCTTGTTTACTGATGTTGCGCAATCGAGGAGGCTTGTCCAAGAAGAAATTTTCGGGCCTGTTTTAACAGTTCAAACGTTTAGAACGGTGGATGAAGTGATTCAAAAGGCCAACAACACACCATATGGTCTCGCTGCGGGAGTTTGGTCTGATAAAGGTTCAAGAATATTTAATGTGACATCAAAGCTCAGAGCGGGCGTTATTTGGGCAAATACATATAACAAATTCGACCCCACATCTCCATTTGGAGGGTACAAAGAGAGTGGTTTTGGGAGAGAAGGTGGATTACACGGATTAGAAGCTTACGTTAAATTAAACTAAGATGGATAGGTTGAAAGTTTTAAAAACATATAAGATATACATCGGAGGTAAGTTTCCTCGAACCGAGTCAGGGAGGTATTATACGCCAAAGAACCCCAAAGGTGAAGTGATAGGTAACATCTGTCTATCATCTAGAAAGGATGTTAGAAATGCAGTTGTTGCAGCTAGAAAGGCATTTGGAGGTTGGTCTGAGAGAGCAGCATTTAATCGAGGGCAGGTTTTATATCGTATTGCTGAAATGCTCGAAGGTCGAAAGTCTCAATTTATCGAAGAAATTGTATTTCAGGGAGCGACTAAGTCGAAAGCGCAAACTGAGGTTGAGTTAGCTATTGATAGATTGATTTACTATTCTGGTTGGTGCGATAAGTACAATCAAATTCAAGGATCTGTAAATCCGGTTGCTTCTTCGCATTTTAACTTCTCCGTAAGTGAGCCAATGGGGGTTGTCGGAATTTTAGCCGATGAATCCACTTCATTGATAGGACTTGTCTCTTCAATAGCGGCAGTCATAGCAAGTGGAAATACGTGTGTGGTTTTAGTTTCTGAAAAGCTTCCATTATCTTCGATTACATTTTCTGAAGTGGTTAATTCTTCTGATGTTCCAGGTGGTGTAATAAATGTTTTAACAGGTAATCATGCTGAAATGACAAAACCATTGGCGTCTCATATGGATGTTAATGCAATTGTTTACTCTGGTAATGATCGTGAAATATCAACGTCGTTAAGAGAAACGTCTGTTCTTAATTTAAAACGAATTAGACTGTACTCAAATGATTGGATGAAGGCTGATAGTCAGGGCATGCACTTTATTACAGATTGTACAGAAATAAAAACAACATGGCACCCAATTGAGAATATTGGAGGAGCAACATCGTCATATTAAAAGTAGAGCACAAAAAAAATCCTCTTAGCGAACCAAGAGGATTTTTATTACAAACTAACCAAGATTTTTATTTCAAGGTAAAGACAATTGGGAGGCTGCATCGAGTACGAACTCTTTTTCCAGCTACTTCTCCAGGGATCCATTTTGGCATATGTCGTGTAACCCGTTTTGCTTCACGGTCTAATTCTGTAGTTACTCTTTTAGTCACTTTTACACCCGTTATTGAACCGTCGGTTTCAACAACGAAAGTAAGGAATACTCTCCCTTGATCTTCCATTTCGATAGATGTTTCTGGATATTCTACATTGGCAAAAATCCATTTTTGAAGTTCAGCTGCTCCTCCAGGGAACTTAGCCTCAACATCAGGGAAATCGACAGGTTCTGGAGGCGTTACTGGTGGAAGTGGTGGTCCTTTTGGTCCTTTTGGTGGAGGAAGTATAACTTTAGATTTTGGTGGGTCTGGATTTGGTGGGATGATAATAATCGGCTCTGCTGTTGGAGGTGCAATTTCCGGTTCTACCGTCGTTTTTGGTTCTTCAACTGGCGCATCCTCTAGAATATATTCTATTTCTGTTGAATGTGCCCCTGAGACAGCTAAGAGGTCTTCTTCCAAACTTGTTTTGTACGTAAATGATGCTAAAACTAGACCACCTACGAAAAGAAAAGCCATTAGTGCAATTGGGAACCGTAGATTTTCATTGTTCGCATTACTGCTTTTTTTAATTTCCATAACATTCGTATTAGTTAATTGTTCACTTGAACGATACGAATTATGCAAACAATGTACCAAAAACGAAAAGCCCCATCTGGACTAGTCCATATGGGGCTTTTAAACATGATTTTTTTTATTGAAGGGTAAATACAATAGGGATACTGCAACGAGTTCGCACTCTTTTACCCGCAACTTCTCCAGGAACCCAATTTGGCATTCTTCGTACAACACGAGATGCTTCACGATCTAATTCTCTTGTTACTTTTTTAGTCACTTTTACTCCCGTAATAGCACCGCTAGGTTCAACAACGAACGTAAGGAAAACTCTACCTTGATCTTCCATTTCAATTGAAGTTTCAGGATATTGAACGTTCGCCCTAATCCATCTCTGTAGTTCAGCTGATCCACCAGGGAATTTCGCTTCAACATCAGGGAAATCAAAAATTTCCGGTGGCGGAAGTGGCTTGTCTATAACAACAACTGGTGCTGGTGGTTGTGGTGCTACCTGAGTGATAACTTCTTCTTGAGTATTCTCTTCTATAGCAATATCTTCTGCTGGAGGAGGGGGTGCTTGTACTTCTGGCTCATCTGGTTGCTCAATTTCTTCAGGTTCCTCATCCAATGTTTGAATATCATTGTTTACCGCACTAACCTTAGAATCGGCCAAAGTATCGTCTACTTCCCCTACCTTATATGTAAAAGAAGCCAAAAGAACCCCTGATACGAACAGAAGCCCCATAAACATAATAGGAACTCTTAAGTTCTCATTATTTGCTTCACTATTTTTCTTTATTTCCATACTTTACTCAATTGTATACGTAAATATATTAATTATTGTTCACAAATCCCGTACCAATTAATCAATAACATTGCTGGTACAGTAATTTAAACGTTAATATTCCTAAAGCTGCCCCAACGATATCGAAGAGTAAGTTCCATAAGCTAAACATGGAATTAAGACCAACAAGATATAGAACTAGCTCCGTAATAAGTGCAAAAATAAACGCGGCTCCAAACACAATTTTAATAGCCTTAAGGCGAACTGAACCAAGCTTTAACTGCTTCTTGAAGGCTCCAATCCAAAGATGAACGAATCCCAAAAACATGATTCCATGCAAGATTGATCTGGATGGAATCATTCCAAAATAAGTATGTGGCGGATTGCTCTGAGGTGCTAAAAATAGCAGTCCCATGACAAAAATCCATAAAATGCCCGGAATGAAATATCGGAGACTCAATTTGAGAGTACCTTGATTATCCTAAAAGCTCAGCGTATTGTTCTACGCTAAGAAGATCTTCTGCTTCGGAAGCATTGGACATT
>JABSPC010000215.1 GCA_013215515.1 Crocinitomicaceae bacterium | reverse complement strand
TGCCATCCTTTCCTTATTTTTAGCCACAGGCTTTAACGGGATTTCGCAAAATATTATTATTGATAATACACCAACACCTGTAGATATAGTAACAAATACTTTAATTGGTCCTGGACTGGTTACATCTAATATTACATTCTCTGGAAACAGTCAACAATTGGGTAAATTCTTCGCGAATGGATCTAACATCGGTCTTGATTCTGGTGTTGTAATGTCATCAGGAACCGTGGCAAATATTACACC
Organism: Crocinitomicaceae bacterium; assembly: GCA_013215515.1. GTDB lineage: Bacteria > Bacteroidota > Bacteroidia > Flavobacteriales_D > Crocinitomicaceae > UBA4466. Next base: position 2,016 of record JABSPC010000215.1, on the reverse strand, counting down.
TCCTGGTTCCCCAAGTACAAATTTCTTAGGACCTGGTGATGCTGACGTTTTGGCTACCGCTCAATCTGTTACTTCTAACCCTCAAGTTGGATTAATAACTTCTACACACGATGCAGCAATATTGGAATTTGACTTCGTGCCAAATGGTGATGTTGTCGTTTTCAATTTTGTATTCGCATCAGAGGAGTATCTTACCTATGTAAACTCACAATTCAACGATGCCTTTGGATTCTACATCTCAGGTCCTCAGCCCGGAGGAGGAAACTACAACGTTGAAAATTTGGCAATCGTTCCTGGAACTACTGAGCCAATTACAATTTCGACTATACACCCTGGTTTAAACTCTCAATACTATTTGGGTACACCAATTGGTCATTCACTTAATGGTTTTACAATTCCAATTGAAATTCGTTTCGATGTTATTTGTGATTCTACGTACCACTTTAAGTTTGCTGTTGCAGATTGTCAAGATGGGATTTTGGATACTGGAGTTTTCCTTGAAGGAGGAAGTTTCCAAGCTATTCCAGTTGATCTTTCTTTAGAAACAAACGTTGGAAATGGAATGTTTGGTGATTCAGTAATTTTTGAAGGCTGTGGTACATCTGCGGATTTCGTCTTTACGCGTCCTTCATGTCAATCAAGTGATTCTCTTTATGTAGAAGTATTGATTGCGGGAACTGCAACCAACGGCGTTGATTATGCATTAATTCCTGACTCGGTTCTCTTCTTACCTGGATCTACTGAAGTAATTATTCCTTTCTTCGCTAATCAAGATGGAATTTTCGAAGGGTTCGAAAGTGTTATTGTTACAGTAACGAACATTTTACCGAATAATGACACCATTGTCACTACAGGTACCATATGGCTCTTAGATAACTTAAACGTCGAGGCAATTGCCTTTGACACCACAATAGTCTGTATGCAAGATTCTCTCGAGGTCTTTGTAGAAGCGATTAATGGTGTTCCCCCATATGAATATGTATGGCACGCCATTGGAGATACGCTCCTCGATACTTCCATGTATGTATCTGGAACGCCAAATGGCTCATATGACTATTACGTGACTGTAATTGATGCATGTGGCTTCGAAGATGTTGACACCTTAACCTTAACCGTTGCGCAAACTTTATTTGTAGACACTACAATATCTGGTCCTGCCAGTTCTTGTCTCCCAGATGGATGGGCGTCGGCTGTGGTCGTCGGGGTAACAGATGTATTAGGTCAACCTTTCTATCATTGGGAAGGTCCAGGTCAAACCGGTCAGTATAGTGTCGACGGAACCGCCATGGTGGACATACCGACAGGATGGTATTACTTCTCTGTTCAAGATGATGTATGTTATGTTGAAGACAGTGTGTTTGTTGATGTATTAAATCCACCAACGGCTGAATTCTCAGCAAATGTGGTAAATGGATGTTCTCCACTCACGGTCGATTTCACGAATACCAGTCAGAACTCTGCAGTATTTGAATGGGACTTTGGAAATGGAAACGTTCAAAACGTAAATGGAATGGCGAGCCAAACGGAAACATTCACGAGTGATGCGACAGTAACATTGACAGCATATGACGCTGCGGGTTGTCCAGACGTAACAACTATAAACATTACTGTAGAACCTTGCGGTTGTACGGACCCAACAGCAACGAATTACAATCCATTAGCAACTATCGAAGATGGGTCATGTGTTTATCCAGACCCAACGGTGGTAGCACCAAACATTATAACACCTAATGGTGACAACTTCAACGATATATTCGAAATGGAAATTACGAATGCCGTTGACGTTGAATTGACGATCATCAACAGATGGGGTAATGTAATGCACCATAGCAATGGGTTAAATCCTACTTGGAATGGTACAACTCAAGGAGGAACCCCAGTGGGTGAAGGAACTTACTTCTACAAGTATGTTGCTACTGGACCTGGTGATGGAACGAATCAAATTGAAGGACACGGATTTGTTCAAGTAGTGATTGATTAAATATTATTAAGACAAAAAAAATCCCTCTCTTGGTT
>JABSPC010000214.1 GCA_013215515.1 Crocinitomicaceae bacterium | reverse complement strand
GAACTGGCTTCTATGCTTTTTTTGTTCGATAATCCTTCGCGTTACTGCATAAAAGTAAGGATTACACGACATTTTTACCGCCTGAGTTACGCTTCGGGCTGAAGGGTGATTGTGACAACCAACAATACTTTTGTTGCAGGGAAATCCAGTGTCTTTTGTTATAACACCTTCTTGCATACCAACCAATGATTGAATCAACTTGAATGTTGAACCAGGCATATATTGAGCGGCTAATGGACGTGGAAATAAGGGTACGTTTAAATCGTTTTGTAGCGCGGGATAATTTGCCGAAATTTTACGTTTCCCGATGAGCAAGTTCGGATCATAGCTTGGAGCAGAAATGAGTGCAAGGATTTCTCCGGTAGATGGCTCTATAGCCACAATGCATCCTTTTTTATTCTGCATTAGTTTTTCGCCATAACCTTGAAGTTCAACATCGAGGCCTAAATGGATCGCAGGAGCTTGCACTGCAATGGTATCGTATTTTCCATCCTCAAAGGATCCAATTTGGCTGTTTTTTGCGGATTGCACAATGTACTTGACACCTTTTTCTCCTCTAAAATAGCTGTCATAATACCGTTCAATACCAGATCGACCGATATAATCACCTACTTTATAGAACGGAAATTTTTCTAAATCTTCTCCATTTACTTCATTCAAATAACCAAGAATGTTTGCTCCAGTTCCATAAGGATAGTGGCGCATACTTGTTATTTCATTAAAAAAACCGGGATGATCCTCTAAGTGCGGAAGAATGCGTGACATTTCATCTGCTGTTAGTTCCTCTTTGAAAGCATAGGATCTAAAAGATCTATAATTTGAATCCCTCCGTTTTAAATTCCTGCTGTAATAAGTTCCTTCTTTATCTTTAATTTCTTGGAATCGATTTCGAATTTCATCGGGTGTCATGCCGATAAGTTTGCCTAATTTTTTTGGGTTGAGGTGACGGATATTATCTTCACAAACCATGATGTTGTAATACGTATGGTTCGAAATAACCTTCTTGCCATTTCTATCAAAAACTACGGCGCGAGGTGGAGTAATTTCCCGTCTTTTTTCTGCAATTTGTTGAGCACGTAATTTCCAATGATCGTCAATGACTTGCATGTAAAACAGCTTCATGATGTAAATGACACCGATCAGGAATAAAAACGTGATAATCACATATTTACGCGATTCATACTTCATTACTGTTCCGTTTTCTTAAAAATAAGTATTGCAATAAAATACAAATCAAAATGGAGACTACAAGGCTTAATCCTGTTTTTTGTAGAACAAAAATTATTTCGTTCAATTTGAACATTTCCAGCATGAAGAACCAGAAATGGTGAATTACAATTAAAAGTCCGAAGGTCTTTAAAAACCAAACGGTACCTAGCGTAAAGATATTGGGCTCGAATAAAATATCGTATCCATCTCTCGGCGCAAAAAGTTTAAAGATAATTGGTCGGAAATAGGCAACCGCAAGCAGTGATGAGGCATGTAATCCAAAGGTGTTGGACAAGGCATCAATGCAAAGCCCAAGAGCAAATGAAACGAGCATTAACGAAAACACGTTCATGTCCACGGGAAGTAGCAAAATGAAAAGAGGATAAATCATGATCTGAATCCCCATTCCCAATTCAATTTGATTCAAGACGAGCACTTGAACTAAAAAGAACAGAAAGAACCGTAAGATATGTTTTGCTATTTGGCTCATTGTACTACGTCAGCTGGAATATGTGATTCGGCATCATCCTGCTCATCTTTCAATAGGTTTTTTATGACATATACGCGTTGAACAGTTCTGTAATTTTCTGAGAATAATATTGTTACATTCCAAAGCGGCATTCCTTCAACCACCGTTGCTTTTTCAACTTTTCCCACAGCGATTCCTGCTGGGAAAAACCCAGCAGCTCCTCTGGTAACAACCTTTGACCATTTGACAACTTTACTGTCATTCGAAATCCCGGTCAGTGTTCCTCGTCTCGAATCTTTTCCATCCCACTCCAAGAAGCCATGCTCTCCAGTTGACTCTATCATGACAGCGATGTTCACCTTTTCCGTTAAACAAGATTTTACAATTGAGTATTTAGGGCCCGAAAAATGAATTACTCCGACTACTCCATTGCTAGAGTAGACACCCATATTTCGTTTTATGCCCTGCTCCGATCCGATATTAAGCGTAAAGAAATTATTTCGTTTTGTGTGGGTTGAGTTAATTACTTTTGCCGGAATAAACTCATACTGAACTTTATGCAGTGTGTCATTGACCTTTACCAGTCCGTTATCTAGACGAAATAAACTTTCTATTGTTTGAGTTTTCAGAAGGGCATTTTCTTTTTGAAGAGAATTGTTATTTTCCTCAAGGGCAAAAAACTGAGTAACACCATGTTTCCACTCGAAAAAACTGCCTGATAAAGTAGACGTGGTGGTCATGTATTGCGATCTAGGAAAAGATAAAAATGTGAAATACAATGACAACGCAATTCCTTGTAAGAGTGCGAAGAGTAAAAGCACACGAAACCGTCGAATAAAAGCTAGAAAATTACGCATACACAAAGGTACTAATTAGACCACGTTATAAAGTCTAATTAACAGATAGTTTGTTAAAAATGAATTGTTAAGAATTGTCCGCTAATAACCCCGCTAGGTTCAGAACATGGCGTGCTCATGAGATTCTGTTTTTTTCAACACTTCTTGCTTTATCGATTTCTTCAAAACTTGAGGTCAATTCATTAGGAATGTTATACCTTTGGGGCCTACTTCAAATCAACTGATTAGTGTAGAAAAAGAAAAATAATCGATGCAAAAAATATTGGGGATATCGGCGTTTTATCATGATTCAGCAGCTTGTATAACTGTTGGGAATGAGATTGTGGCAGCTGCTCAAGAAGAAAGGTTTACTAGAGACAAACACACTGAAGTTTTTCCAATTGAAGCAATAAAATATTGTTTGGAAGAAGCGGGATTGAGAATTGATGAATTGGATGCAATCGTTTTTTATGACAAGCCATTTCTAAAATTCGAGCGTTTGCTTGAAACATATTATGCGTTTTCTCCTAAAGGACTGATTTCGTTTTTGATGGCGATGAAGGTTTGGTTGAACGAGAAGTTGTTTTTGAAAAAACAGATTTACAAAGGGCTAGAAGAGATCGAAAATTACAAAAAGAAAGATGTCAAACTGTTGTTTTCTGAGCATCATTTATCACATGCGGCTAGTACGTTTTTCACCTCAAAATTTGAAGAGTCAGCAATCTTAACAATTGATGGTGTGGGTGAATGGAGTACAGCTTCAATTGCTATTGGTCGAGGAAACAAAATTGAAATTATAAAGGAACTTCACTTTCCGCATTCAATAGGACTTCTCTATAGTGCTTTCACATATTACCTTGGCTTTACGGTAAATTCTGGCGAATACAAAGTAATGGGACTGGCTCCTTATGGGAATCCAGAATCAGAAGAAACAAAGCGTTTTGTCTCGGTCATTAAAGAGCACTTAATTTCAATTAAAGAAGACGGCTCAATTTGGTTGGATCAGAGCTTCTTCTCTTATGCGACAGGTCTGAAAATGATCAAGGAAGACAAATGGGCGAAAATATTTGGTGTTCCTAGACGTTCACCTGAGTCAGAATTAGAACAAGTACATACAGATTTGGCCTTGGCGATTCAAACCGTAACTGAAGAAGTTGTATTGAAAATGGCACTTGAAACGCAGAAGCTTACAGGAAGTGAAAACTTATGCATGGCAGGAGGTGTTGCCTTGAATTGTGTGTCAAATGGAAAGCTAATTCGAAAAGAAATTTTTAAAGATATTTATGTTCAGTCAGCGTCAGGAGATGCTGGTGGAGCAATTGGTGCTTGTTTGGCAATTTACCACATGTACTTCGACGGAAAAAGAGAAATCATTCTTCCTGATACAATGAAGGGCGCTTATCTAGGACCGTATTATTCTGAAAAAGAAGTTATTCAAATGAACAGAAGAATGAATGCGGAAGCAACTCATTTCGACAATTTGGCTGACTTAACGGATCGAACTGGGCAATTGATTAGCGAAGGAAATGTAATCGGATGGTTCCAAGGCAGAATGGAATTTGGACCTAGAGCATTAGGTAATCGAAGTATTATTGGTGATGCTCGAAACGCTGAAATGCAGAAAAAGATTAACCTCAAGATTAAGTATAGAGAAAGTTTCAGACCTTTTGCACCATCGGTTTTGGTAGAAGACAGCGATCAGTATTTTGAATTGGATTGTGATTCGCCGTACATGTTGCTTGTAGCACCTATTGTAAAAAGTAGGCGAGAAGTGCTTCCTGATAATTTTTATTCTTTGCCTCTAATGGAGCGCTTGTATGTTCCTCGTTCTGACTTGCAGTCGATTACGCATTTGGATTTCTCTGCGAGAGTTCAAACCGTCGATAGTAATACCAATGAGCGTTTTTGGACTTTGTTGCATTCTGTGAAAAAGTACACGGGTGATGGAATGGTACTTAATACAAGCTTTAATGTGCGTGGTGAACCTATTGTTTGTTCACCGGAAGATGCATACCGTTGTTTCATGAGTACCGAAATGGATTACCTCGTTGTCAATGACTTCTTATACAAAAAGGAAGATCAAAAAGATTGGGATGATAAGAAGAAGTGGGAACGGAAATTTGCAATGGATTAATGGGCGTCGGCAATAAAATAAAATTGAGTCTCTCCGAAAATTGGCGCCTTTATAAAAAAGAATTCCTACTAATTTTTATTGGATTGGTCCTTTATCAAACTGCTGAGATTATTTGGAGAAGTATTGATCCAGAATGGCCAATTTGGCTGAGATCAATAAAGTATTCGGGCTATATTTCATTTTTTATTGGAGTGGTTTGGCTGTCAAGGCAAGAATCTAGTTATCTATATCGAATTATGACCGCTGTAAAGTTGTGGCTCTTAACCGCTTGGAAAAAACATAAAGTTGGAATTATAAATTTTGTTTTTGGTTGGGTTCTTTTCTACGCCACAGTAATTATTTTGAGAGATGTGGATCCGATACTGCCGTATTGGGTGAGTTTGATGAAGTACTTCGCTTATTTTGCTTGGATGCTCGGGTTGCTTATAATTGTGGCGAAAAGAAAATGGTACATCGCCAGTAATGTGATTGTGGTGATAATACTAGTATGGCTCGTTGAGGTGGTTTGTTTCTGTCTTCTTGGGTTTCCCGATCAGCAATTAAAAGTGTACAAAACATGGGAGTTCGGAGAGGAAAATCGAGCGGGCTATCTTGGATATAGCGCATTGAAAGACACTACTTATACTGAGCATAGTTTAAACGGAAACGGAGATACGTTGTTTAGCGCGACGTATACTTTGGATGAGGTGGGGTATCGCGTTACTCCTGAAATTGACTCAACGAATGATACCTATAGCTTGTTTTTTGGATGTTCAATTGCCTTGGGATATGGATTGAATAATGATCAAACACTGGCCTACCATTTTCAGAATGAAAGTAAATCGAAAGGATACAATTATGCCTGGAATGGATATGGAACGAACCACATGCTTGCCATTCTTCAGAATGAAGAGCTAAACAAGAACGTTAAAGAAAAAGAGGGCTCTGGTTATTACATTTTCTTTTGGGATCATATTTTCAGATCTGTTTGCTCCATGAAGTATTATACTCAGTGGTTGTACACAAGTCCATATTATTACATGGATGGTGAGCATCTTGTTCGAGATCGAAGTTTTGTAGATGGACGTTATTGGCAATCAACTTTTTATGAGTTTTTTTCACAAAGTGCGATAAAGAACTATTTTGAGATTGAACATCCTTGGAAACTGAATGAATCGCATTACGATTTAGTGACCGAAATGATCTTCGAATCGAAAAGGGAGTACAAAAAGCAATTTGGAAATGATAATTTCGTTGTTGTCATTTATCCGACATATAAGGTTTATGAGAAGAGGCAAATGAAAGAATTCTTGGGATATTTGAGAAAAAAGAAAATTCGTTATGTAGATTTGTCGGAGACAATCAAGTACAGTGGAAAGTATTCATTGAACGGAGACCCGCATCCTAGCTCGGAAACGAACGCTTTGTTGGCAAAGAAATTATTTGAAAGAACAAAATGAGCACATTAAAAGATTTATGGTCATTCATGAAGCATCGAAAGAAGTTTTGGATGGCCCCGTTGATCATAATCATCTTTCTACTAGGATTTTTAATCGCAGTTGGAGGATCAAGTTCGATTGCACCGTTTATTTATTCGTTGTTCTAATATGAGTAAAGAAATCCCTTCGAATCCGGTTAAAACAAGCCTCGTAATTTGCCTCGGCTTTACTGTTATTGGTTTGCTCATTGATCAGATGTGGCCATTTATTGTAGCTCTTTCTGTTGGAGGAATTGGAGCGACAATTCCATGGTTGGCTTCAAAAATTGAACAGGTGTGGTTTGGTATTGCCAAAGTGATGAGCTATATCGTTCCTAATGTCCTTTTAACGGCCATATTCTTCGCGTTCTTATTTCCGATGGCAATGTTGGTCCGCGTGTTTAAGAAGTCAGACGCGTTAAAGTTGAAGAACAAGTACGAATCTATGTATGTTACTCCAACAAGTAAATTTGACGTGGAGAGTTTCGAAAGACCATTCTAGGAGGGAAATGAAATTTTTTGAGATAATCTGATCTTAAATCACATTTTTTCGGTTTTCTTTCCGTTAATCTTGT
>JABSPC010000213.1 GCA_013215515.1 Crocinitomicaceae bacterium | reverse complement strand
CAGCAATTTGATTGAAAACCGCTTGAGTTAATTCAACCCGAGGCTCCTTGCATTCAACAATAAGGATTGGATTTTGTTCTCTATCAAATACAACAACATCGGCTCTTTTCGAACGACCGTTGTATTCTAAATTGAATTCAGAAGCGATTAAACCTTCTGGAATTCCATTGGCAATCAAAAAGTGGACTACGTGCTGACGAACCCATTCTTCCGGCGTACAAACAAGGTTCTTCTTGCGTAAAATGCACCAGACAAAGACCTGGTCGCCTTTCCGAGTTAATTTAAGAGGGGCTTTAGGAAGGTTTAATGGAGTAATCATTTTTCGATTTCTTGATTGTTCGACATTTCGAATATTCGAATAATCGGGCTGTCGAACGATCGTTATTTCATTCCCAACAAGAGCAATTCAATATCCTTATACCGTAAATCAAACACCTTTCCGAGAACTTCACTCGTTAAGACTCCTTGATAGATATAGACACCATCTCTAAATCCTGGATCCGAAACAATCATTTCCTTACAACCTCCCTTTACTCCCATTTCAACTAGAATTGGCGAGAAAATATTCGACAATGCAAAAGATGCCGTTCTAGAAACCCTAGAAGGAATGTTTGGAACACAATAATGAATTACACCATGTTTCACAAAAGTAGGCTTGTCGTGACTTGTAATTATGGAAGTTTCAAAACACCCTCCTTGATCGATACTTACATCGACGACAACAGAACCGTCCTTCATGTTAGAAACCATTTCCTCAGTCACTACACAAGGTGTTCTACCCAAAGGAGCTCTTAACGCACCAATAACAACATCAGCTCTCATTAGCGACTTAGCCAATACCTTAGGCTGAATTACAGATGTAAATATTCTAGTCCCCAGAGTACTTTGAAGGCGTCTTAATCGAGATTGTGAATTGTCGAACACTTTAACTGAAGCTCCAAGCCCCAAAGCAGCACGAGTGGCATACTCACCAACCGTTCCGGCTCCAATCACGACAATTTCAGTCGGTTGAACACCAGCAATTCCACCAAGCATCATCCCCTTACCTTCGTTGAACGAGGACAATAATTCACCAGCGACAAGCATTGATGTAGTACCTGCTATCTCGCCAAGCGTTCTCACTACCGGAAACACACCACTTTCGTCTCGGATATAATCCCAAGCAATTGCGGTAACTTTCTTTTCCATTAGCTTTTTCAGAATTTGCTTTGGTTGTATTGAAATTTGCAATGCCGAAATCAACGTTTGATTCCCTCGCATCATTTCAACCTCTTCTTCTGAAGGGGGCGCGACTTTAAAAATTAAATCGCACTGAAATATTTCTTTTTTATCGTGACAGATTTCTGCTCCTGCCTCACTATAATCGTTATCTGTAAAATTTGCTCCTTCCCCACTTTTGGATTCAACTTTAACCCTATGTCCATTGGCAACAAGAAGGGAAACAGTTTCAGGCACTAAGGCCACTCGTCGTTCCTGGAATGAAATTTCTTTTGGAATTCCTATATAAAGATTCCCTTTTTTTTGGGTAATCTCAAGCATTTCCTCTTTTGGAAGAAGGCTACCCTGTTTCATTAATTCCTTGAGAATTTCTGGATCTGTAATCATACTTCAACAGTTAAGGTTCGACTCTCATCTTCATTTTTACGAATATACGACCAAATCGTATTATCCGGAAGGAGATTTTT
>JABSPC010000212.1 GCA_013215515.1 Crocinitomicaceae bacterium | reverse complement strand
TTGTCATATAAACCAGAGTACAGGAGAGGTTCAGTACCTCGAATCTTTACCAAATTTGTTCCAATAAAAAACGCGCACCTTTCGTAATGAAAAATGCGCGCTGGTTGCGTTAGATGATTGCTACTCGGCGATCAATCTTGTTGAATATGTTAATCCGGAAGCACTAGTAGCTTTCACGAAAAAGATTCCTTCTTGTAAATCTAATGTTACAGAGCTTGAATTTACGTTTTGATAATCTGCCACTAATCGACCTGTGATATCGAATATTTGAAGATCATTGATTGTTGTTCCTAGGTTCAACTCTCCTGAACTATTAATTGGGTTTGGTGAAAGTAAGAATCCTTCCTCGACTTCATTAGAGTTAATTCCAAGAATCACGCATGGTGATACTCCTCCAACATTTGTGTAATCATAAACCATTGTTGCGCAGGTGAATATAGCTGCTGATAGAGGCATGTTAGGCTTCGAAAATGTACTGCTTGCTGCTTTGGTAACTACAATTGCTGCCGTTGAATTGTCAATAATTGTACAATTTCCTTTCGCAAAAACATTGTCTCCATTGTGCTAATTAAGGGTTAGTGAGACTCCATCTTCAAGGTAGTAATTTGAACCTCCCGAAGCGTTTATAGTAACAGATACTCCGGAGCAGATATAATAAACCGATCCTTGAGGGTTGCTTATCATAGTATCAGCAAAAATGTGGATGTTTCCTACTCCGCCAAATTCTGCGTGAGGTTGAATAGTATGGTTGCATAGTTGTGATGAAACGTTCCCCGAAATTAAGAGAGCCGCTAGGTAAAAAATGTTTTTCATAGTAGTGAATATATTAATTCGTTGGACTCACTTTGACAATTGTCGTGCCAATTTAGGTCAAAGTATTGCGAGTTAGTTAATTAGTACTCTTTCGCAGAAGCTTCAGCGTAGGCGCTTAGTTAGTTGTGGGTTACATCTGCTGTCATCAAAACCAGAGTACACTATAAGTAGGGTAATATGCCAGATTTAATTATTCCGCAATAGGACTAATTTCAACAGGTTGAGTTGAATCTTTATGCTTTTTTGGTATGTACAGCATGAATTTATCTGTTGGAGTAGTGAATTTTATTTTCGTATTTTGTATTTCTACAATTGTGAAAATAACTTCATATCTTTCTCCGTCATACATCAATTTCAGTTGCTTGTTCGATTCAGTATAGACCCAACTTCCTCTACTAATATCGCCTTTTCTTGAATCAATGAATTTTCCATCTTCATCAAATTTTAAGAAATCAACAATGTTGTGCTCAACCTTTACACCGTTTCTTTTGTGGATGGCGTAGTGCAATTCCTTTCCGTAGAAATTAATTAATGGATTTGCAACTGTTGCAGGGTTTGGGCTTGGACTGACTGTTTTAATTCCTGCTTGTCTAGAGTTTTGAGCAGAAACAGTTGTTGTAAATGCCAATAACGTGATAAGGATCAAATAACTTTTCATTGTATTGAGTGTTTTTTAAACCTCCAATTTACAAGGATAATGCCAGAAAAAATATTATTCCTCCAACATAAACTCCGAAGTCCTATGGAATGTGATGTCAGGATAATCTTGTTCTGCCATTGTCAGTAAGAATGTTGTCTCAGCTAGAAAAACAAGATTTCCTTCTCTGTCCTTCGCGACGTTGTTTGTTTTGGCCTTTTTGAATCGTTCCAACATTTCGTTATTGTCAGTTGTTATCCAACAAGCTTTGAAATAATTCTTAGGTAAGAATCGACATTTGGCCCCGTACTCATGTTCTAAACGATATGAAATAACTTCAAATTGAAGTTGACCTACTGTTCCGATTATTTTACGATTACCGGGCTGTTGTATAAATAGTTGAGCAACCCCTTCATCCATTAACTGGCGAATTCCTTTATCCAATTGCTTAGATTTCATTGGATCCAAATTTTCAAGTTGCATGAAAATCTCTGGAGAGAAACTCGGTATTCCCCTAAAGACAAAATCTTCACCTGTATTTAAAGTATCGCCGATTTTAAAATTTCCAGAATCGTACAATCCAATTACATCTCCAGGATAGGCCTCTTCAATTACACTTTTGTCCTGCGCCATGAATGATGTTGGATTCGGAAATTTCATTTTCTTAGAAAGCCGAACATGCTTATAGAACGTATTTCGTTCAAACTTTCCAGATACAATTCTTAGGAAGGCAATTCTATCTCTGTGTTTTGGATCTAGGTTGGCGTGAATCTTAAATACGAACCCAGAAAATTTGTCGTCATTCGGTTCAATCATTCTAAGATCAGTATCTCTTCCGCGTGGAGAAGGAGAAATTCTACAGAATGTATCAAGCAATTCTTTCACACCAAAGTTATTCATGGCTGAGCCGAAGAAGACTGGTGCTACATCTCCTGATAAATATTTCTCTCTATCAAAAGGATCGTATACTCCATTAATCATTTCAATTTCTTCACGAAGTTCGTCAGCGGCTTCTTTTCCAATAATTTCATCCAATTCAGGATTGTCTAAATCTTCGAAAGGAACGATGTCAGCTGATATTCCCGTTTTATTGCCCTGAAATAAGTTTAAGTTGTTATCGAATAGGTTGTATACGCCTTTAAATCGGTCCCCCATTCCAATTGGCCATGTTAATGGTCGGACATTAATTTTTAGTTTGGCTTCTAATTCATCAAGCAAATCAAACGATTCCTTACCATCTCTATCCATTTTGTTGACAAAGATGATTACCGGAGTCTTTCTCATTCGACACACCTCCATAAGACGCTCTGTCTGAGCTTCCACACCATTTGCAACATCAATTACGAGTATTACACTATCGACAGCTGTGAGCGTTCTAAAAGTATCTTCAGCGAAGTCTTTGTGACCAGGAGTATCGAGAATATTGATTTGTTTTCCAGAATAGTTGAAGGCCATTACGGATGTTGCGACAGAAATTCCCCTCTGTTTTTCAATTTCCATAAAATCCGAAGTAGCCGTTTTTTTGATTTTGCTATTCTTTACAGCACCGGCAGATTGGATTGCTCCACCAAATAGAAGGAGCTTTTCCGTCAATGTTGTTTTACCAGCATCAGGGTGAGATATTATCCCAAAGGTTCTTCTTTTTTCTATTTCTTCTGCGTTACTCATAGCGTTTCAAATTCAGGCTGCAAATTTAAAACAAATTAACTCAAAGAAGTATGATTACTAGATTATACTGATTAAACAGGCTTTTAGTAAACGGGATCAAACAACTTTATTGGTGAAATCATTAACGGACTTAGTGTCCTGTGTAATTGTCACATTGCAGTTGGTGGAAAAAACAAGAGGTGCCCGATTATTGGACACCTTTCTTTTTCATAGAATATTTTACTGTATCTGTAAGACAGCCATTTTTAATGACAACCTTTTGACCACTCTTTACTTTTACCCATCCACATGAAGATTTAATTTCAGCGATGTCGGCAGTTGGCGGACAATGTGCCGTTCCAGATGTACTTGCTTTAAATTCAATTTCTCGAATACTTCCGTTGATTTTTACTTCAAACGTATACGTTTTTGAATCTTTGTTGTAATAAGGTACTGAATAAGCACTTGTAAGGCTTGTAATGAATAGGAACATCATTCCTAATGCGATTGATTTTACATTCATAATAAATAGTTACTGATTCCCCCAGAAAATACCGGAACGTAAATGATTTACGTTGTTGAAACCTAGTTTTGGATAAAAAAACAAGATGAATATACTCAGTTTTATGGAAGAGTTCCCAACAGAACCTGCTTGTAAGGCTCATTTCAAAGACCAACGCGAAAAAGAAGGTGTTATCTGTAAGACGTGCGGTAGCTCAAGTCATTATTGGTTAAAAGCGAAGGGTCAGTGGTAATGTAAAACGTGCGATTTTCGAACAACGCTAAAGAGTGGAAGTATTATGGAAGGATCTAAAGTAGATTTTCATACGTGGTACAAAGCAAT
>JABSPC010000211.1 GCA_013215515.1 Crocinitomicaceae bacterium | reverse complement strand
TTGGTGACTAGTTTCTGTTTCTGCCTCAGACACAGATTTCAAATACTTGTACACATTTTCATTACAGTGATCGTACAATGACTGGACATCTTCCATCCATCTATTCTCTTCTTCAATGAAGCTGGCAAAAAGTGTAGAGGCTTGTATGGTACATTTGAATCACTAACAGCACTAGGCTTGTTATCTGAATTGGCGTAAATTCTAAATACAGAGAAATCACCGGTATGACGTGGCCAAACCCAGTTATCAGTATCTCCACCAAATTTTCCAATTGAGCTAGGTGGTGCTCCTACCAAACGTACATCTGTAAATGTTTCTTTGATCACCATGTAATAATCATTTCCTTGATTAAAGGCAGATATTTTAGCAGAATACTCATTGTTCCTTAATGCTTCCGCAACAATTTCCGAAATGTTCTTTTTAATTTTAGCTGACAAAGCTTGTCCTGATAGCCCTTCCGTTCCGAAGAAAACTCCCTCGGATACATCTCTAATTTCAACAACTCGTGCAGCTGTTAATCCAGGGTTTTTTAATTCCTCAGATTTATTTTTAGCCCAAAAACCATTTTTCAAATAATCCCTTTCTACAGAAGAATGCGATTGAATTTGAGAAAAGCCACAATGGTGATTCGTTAATAGTAAGCCCTGACCTGAAACTAGTTCAGCCGTACACCCTCCACCGAAATGAAGAATTGCATCTTTCAAACTGGAATTATTAACGCTATAGATTTCCTCTGCTGTCAATTTCATTCCGAAGGCTTGCATTTCATTTTCAAAAGCAGAGATCAATGAAGGGATTAACATTCCCTCTTCCGCTGTAGAATTAGATACAGTTGCCAATGATAGTAGAAAAATTGCCACTGTATTTCTAGCCGCTAACTTCAATGAATTAGCCATTTTTCTGAATGCTGTTTGTTTCATAGTCAAAATTTGATTGACGCTAAAGATAATCAACGCATTTAATTATATTTACATCTGTGGATTTATTAAATTTTATTTTTAGACTCGGTGTAGTCTTCGCGATATATGGATTCCTATGGGGATTGATTGATTTTGGAATTCGATTATTAGTCGGAAGGCGTGAGCGTGCGACTGGCGAAATATATTTGCTCAAGGGAGTGAAATATGTTGTTCTTTCAGCTGTTACTTATCTTTTTTGTGTTGATGTGCACAGTGATATTGAAATGAAAGACGCTTCTCAAATTGTTTTAGCTGGAATTATTCTTTTGACTTATTTCGTTGGAAAGTTCCAAAACAGTCAAAACAAGAACCAAATGTTTAAGGTAATGGGCAATGTAATGCCGAATCCAATGAAAACTCATTTCAACAGTATTGCCGAAATTGTAGTGATTTCGATTGCGTTAGCGACCTTCGCAGGATTCTTTTTCTACCCTCAAATTGCGGACAACTCCCTTTCAGAATGGTTTGTTCAAAGTATTAAAAGCATCGAGGACGCAGTTATTATCGGATTCATTTTCCAAATAATCGGATTCTTCTTTTTGCTAAGTATGATTACAAAAATGCTGAATGGGGTGCGTTTTATCATCAATGGAGGAAAGCCACCTAGAGGTCCTCAAGACCCATTCGATCAAGATCAAAACCAGAATCAGAATAACGATACTGGATTCGATGATTATACTGAAGTAACTTGATTGATCATCTCCTCGACTTGAATCAATAAAGGTTCTGAGTCATCATTTTTGATTTCAAAATCTGAATACGCTCTTTTTTTATCATCGTCCCATTGATTGTTGATTCTCGAAAGAACCTGCTCTCGTGAAACACCATCTCGTTTCATTACGCGCGCAATTCTGTCTTCTTGGGCTGCAGATATTAGCAGAATCTTATCAAATTTCTTATGGGCACCTGTTTCAATTAGAATAGCCGCTTCATTAAAGACTATTGAGTTTGATTCGCAATGCTGATTAAAAGCTTCACGCACTCTAGGATGGACAATTTCATTCACTGCTTCGCGAATTGAAGTATCTGAAAACAGTTGTTGCGCTAACAACTCTCGATCGAGCCCTGCTTCGCCGTAAATTTCGGTTCCAAGTAAAGCAATTAATTCGCTTCGAACCTCAACGTTATTGTCAATGATATTTTTCGCTTCTAAATCAGAGTTGAATACTGGATACCCCATTGATTCAAGAATCTTGGAAACGACACTCTTTCCAGAGCCGATTCCACCGGTAATTCCAATTTTTAACATAACCCGAAATTTCTCCGGTTATATTTCTTCAACTTCGATAATCTTAAATGGCAAGCCTACGATAGCTTCGTAATCTTCACCAGCTTCTTGCATATCCTCGTCATCTGTTTCAAAATACCAATTAACGTGAACTTCAGACGACCCTTGATTTACTATCTCAAGACGCTTGAAGAAATCTAGGATACATTTCGATGATGATGTGTTAAAGTATTCCAAACGCACATCAACAGTAGTATTATCTCTTGGATAACCGGCATATTCTTCCAGCCACTCATTTAAAGGCTTGTAAAACTCAATTGAATTTT
>JABSPC010000210.1 GCA_013215515.1 Crocinitomicaceae bacterium | reverse complement strand
GTTTATTATGCAACTTCTCCGGATGCGAAAGTATTTTGTTATGCTTTCAATTCGAACGAATCGACTTCCGCTGAAGATATGTGGAATGTAAAGTTCATTGATGATGATTCTTTTGAATTAAAAGAATCAACAATAAGAGTTGATGGGACCAATTTTATTGAAAACTATCTAGTCACAGACAGCAGTGAATTGTATATGATAGGAACAGAGAAAAATTTATTCTTAAATAGTTCTCTTAAAGAGAAGTTATCGAAAAAAGGATTATTTATTCTTGATCTAAAAAATAAAACAAGCACATTTAAGCATTTTGGGTTGGAAAAATTTAATTTGTACCAGCCAAATTTTAAGTTATTAAGTGGTAATTCTATTTTAGTCTACGGTAAATCGGCAATATTCTCGATTGATAGCAAAGACGCAGTAGCTGTTAAATATCACGTTGGAACTGAGGAGATACTATCTCGTGCTTTTAATGTTTCTCAGATTTATAAACGACAATCATACGAAAGTGTTAGCGAATTTTGCAAAGAAATTAATCCAAAAGGAATAACTCCGGTTAAATTTAAGTACTCATCACCCGAATTAATGGATTGTATTGAGTTACCAAATGGCGATTTGAGTTTTGTTTTTGAAGATCACTCTCTTTTAATATTGAGAGAATTTTGGGGTTCAAAGTATTTGAGAAATATGCCGCGAGCTATTCAGAGTGAAAGAGTATCTATTACTCGCGATATTATAATATATAGCTTTGATAATAATTTAAACTACAAATGGGGGGCATTTATGGAGCGAAATAATATGAAAAAGAAGGACCACATCCTTGATGAATTTGATTATAAGCGTAAGTATTTTTTATTTAATGATGAGAATGAAGTGATTGTATTATACAATGAAAAATCTCTTACATCATTATATAAAGAACGGCTATCCATGAAAGAAGGAACTAATCTAGTAACTATTAGCAGGATGGGTGCATTGAAGAATATGAAATTGAAACCTGAGAGTTTGAAAAAATTAGTTGTTTCAGAATGTATTGCTACTGGGGAGCATGAAGCGCTTATTTTGTATTCAAGCAATAGAAAGGTAAGTGTCGGGCAAATGATCTGGAAATAGGGCGCATAAAAAAAGTGTCCAATAAAATCATGAACACTTTTTTAAATATGGATTCTTATTAGAACGGTAAATCGTCGTCTTCTGCAGCTTCAGTTGATGCTGTTGGAGTAGCAGCTGGAACAGCATCAAGATTCATGTCAGATGGTCCACCTTGAGGCATACCTTGACCTACTTTTTCAATTCTCCACGCATCCAACGTATTGAAGTATTTTACTTCACCTTGTGGACTTGTCCATTCTCTACCTCTCAAGTTGAAAGAAACTTCAACGTTTTCTCCTTCTGTATAACCGTCAAGCATTGAACATTTATCCTGTACTGACTGGAACATGATGTCTTGCGGATACATGCTTGATGCATCATTAATTACAAATTCTCTTTTTGCGAATTTTTCAGTTACTTGAACAGTGTCCTTAATAACTTTTATAGTTCCTGTTAATTTGAACATAATTGATTTTAATTGATATTAATTTATTGTTGTTTATTAAGTTCGATTTTTAGAACGTTCAACTTTTCGAATAATCGAGAAATCCAACGATCGAATCATCGTATTTTTGTCACCCATTGTTGAAAGCAAGCAAAGTCATCCATGCTTCTTCCAGTTTATTTTCATTTAATAAAGCTTTCGCCTTCGTATGCAATTCATTTTCCAAACGAGATGCATCGTCTTCTAAAGATACAAATAAATCGCTCAATTCTAGCAATTTAAACTCGTTTACATCTGTTTCATTTGGCAACTCTTCAATCCCCGCCAATTGTCCAAGATCATTGCCAGTAAGGATTTTACTACCTTTAATGTCTTCTGGAAGTGCATCAAATCCAACTCCAATCGTTGTGATTGGTTTGGTGATTTCGAACATCGAGTTTTCATCTGCACGGCAATACCAATTACCCCCCATACGAGAAACCAAATCAATTTTATGTTGATCGATCATTTGGTCATCGTTCAGCACATCTTCATTGATATGAATACGTAGAACTTCACAAATAACCAAGTTTCCAGCACCTCCTTCTGTTCCTAGTTCTTTTACTTCAATTACCTTACATTCAAATTGAACAGGTGATTCAGCAACTCTTTTTGGTCGAATAGTTTCAGACTCCAAAGCAGTAAATCCAGCTTTTTCAAACTCACTTACCTTTGGAGCAAAGGGTGAACTGGCTAAACTCATCTGTTGTACAATATCGAAATTCACAATATTCACCACAACCTCAGGAATGACCTTAACATTGTTATAGGTATCCTTCGTAGTATTCGTTCTACCGCTTCTAGCAGGAGAAAATATCATAATTGGAGGATTGGCACTAAATACGTTGAAAAAGCTAAACGGCGCAAGATTTTCGTTGCCTTCTGCATCAATTGTTGATGCAAATGCAATTGGTCTAGGGCCGACAGCTCCGAGCAAATAATGGTGCAGTTTCGATACTGCTATTTCTTTAGGGTCAATTGTTAACATCTGTACTTCTAAAAGAGACTCACAAAGATAATTCGTTTTCTCCCTACAATTTCATTTTTTAATTAGGACTTTTCCACAATTTGGCATATTTGTTAACGTGAGCTTGTCTCAATAAGCGTATGTTTCACAAAGTCGTTTTTGGGACTTCAATTGTTAATCGAGAGCAGTCTAGATTAATAATCTTTAATCGAAATAAAAAAAATGAATCCATCCTTCGCATTTTAAAATAATTACATAACTTTGCACTCCATTTTGAACGGGATGGCGAGGAATACGATCCTCGATTTCGAGTAATCGAAAAATAAATTGAGCGGGCGTGGTGGAATTGGTAGACACGCTAGACTTAGGATCTAGTGCCGCGAGGTGTGAGAGTTCGAGTCTCTCCGCCCGCACTTAATTTGAAAGTGGTCTCGGCTTGGCCAAGACCACTTTTTTTGTTTTAAATACTATAATTGAATACAGATGAATGTAGTTCGTGAAGATATTGATGCCTTAAATGCCATTTTGAAAATTGAAGTTGCTCCTGAAGATTATGCTTCTGAAGTGAAAAAGGCATTGGAGAAATACCGTAAAACGGCTAAAATCCCTGGGTTTCGTCCTGGACATGTGCCAATCGGTTTGGTTAAAAAACAACATGGTAAAGGTGTTTTATCTGATGAATTGAACAGAGTGGTTAATAAATCACTTCAAGAATTTATTGCTGAAAATAAAATTGAAATTCTAGGAAATCCGATACCACAAGAAGATAAAGGTTTCGAAGGAGATTTTGATAATCCAGCGGATTTTGTATTTACGTATGAGATTGGTTTGTCTCCAGAAGTAAAAGTGGGTCTTACTGCAAAAAGCAAGTTTGACTACATTAAAGTTAAGGTTGACAAGAAATTAATCGATAAGCAAATTGAAGATTTACAACGTCGTTACGGGAAATTAGTTTCTGGTGATGCAGTTGGAGAAAGAGATATGATTCTTGCACAATTCGTTGAATTGAATGATGATGAATCTATTAAAGAAGGTGGAATTCTTCATACTTCAACAATTTCAATGGAATTTGTTTCTGATAAGAAAGTAAAGAAAGATCTTACTGGTAATAAGGTAGGTGATAAAGCAATCATTTCTCCAGCTTCTGTTTCCAAAGGTGGTGCTGATACAGCAGCAATGTTAGGAATTACTGAATTGGAATTGCCAAATATCTCTGAAAAATTCCAATTGACGGTTAATGAAATCAAGGTGATGGAATTGGCTGAATTGAATACTGAATTGTTCGATAAGTTATTCGGACCTGGAACAGTAAAAGATGAAAAAGAATTGAGAGTACGCGTTAAGTCTGATTTAGACGGAATGTTTGTAAACGATTCTGATCGTATGTTGACGAGAGCAGTTTACGATTCATTGTTAGAAAAAACCGAACTTGCATTGCCAGATGAATTCTTGAAACGTTGGATTAAAATGTCGAACGAAAAAGAAATTTCAGATGAGCAAATCGCAACAGAATACGCTGGATATGCGAAAGGTTTGAAATGGCAATTGATTCAAAGCGAAATCTTCAAAGCGAATAAAATCAAATTGGAGAACGAAGAAGTAATCAACTTTACAAAAGGATTGTTGGTTAGTAACTATGCACAATACGGAATGCCAGCGCCAGAAGATGCTGAATTGACGAAATCTGCTATGGAAGTTCTTCAAAACAAGGAAGAAGCGAATCGTGTTTACGATATGCTTGCTGAACAAAAATTGACAAAATACTTCAAGGAGACTGTTAAGCTAAACGAAAAAGAAGTTAGCTATGACGAGTTTACTGAATTGGCTGGGGGAAAGTAAATTTCACGTCATTTAATATTGAATCCCTCTTCGTCTTGGTTTAGCCAAGATGGAGATGGATTTTTTTATTCAACGTTATTTTAAGAGGTCTCGTTATAGTGTTATGAAATATTTTATTGTATTATTTGCTGTTGTTCTATTGTCATCCGCTGAATTCAAGTCACAAATGTTCCTTGTGCTTTTATTTTAATACCAGTCTACCTAGAGAACAATCGTTCCATCCTCGACACTATGCTATCCGCATAATAGATTGGTCCCAAAATATGAGTTGAATCAATTTGATAGAAATCTTTTGGTTCGGTCGCAACATCAAATAGCTTTTTGCCTTGCTTAAATGGAATTGTTTCATCAGATATACTATGGATGACCAAAACAGGCTTTTTAATCAATGGAATAGAGTCTTTCGCAGAGTATTTTTCTCCAACAAACCAACGCCCAAGAAACCCAACACGAGAAGCAGCAACATCATCGTGACAGGAAAAGGCACCTTCCAATACAATTCCGTCAATTTTGACTTCATTCTGCTTTCCCAAAACGGGCGCCAAATGTCCACCTAATGATTGTCCATAGATAAGAATGTGCTCATTTTTAAACTCATCCAGCGACAACATATAATCTAAGGAAGAATTGGCGTCAATCAGTACGTTTTTCCGAGTTGCTTTTCCTTGCGAGAACCCAAATTCACTATAATCAAAAATGAATACTTTATATCCACGTTCAGCAAACGGTGCCGCCAATGGATAGTTTAGAACGACATTTCCGAAATTTCCGTGCAGAAAAAATAATGTTGTCCCGTTGTATTCACTAGTTGGACGTAAGATCCAAGCGTTTAACGTATCCTGATTTGAGTTCGGGTAGCTTCGGCTTTCAATACTGTAATGAGATTCAACGTTAGCTCCATTTTGATAATAAAATTGTGGTTCGTTTGCATCAGAAAATTTTAAATGAAGTGTGTCTTCTTTCTCACTGTCGAATTGCTGGAAAGTAGAATCTTTCGTTAACTCACGAGGAAACAAGAAAAGGAAATTCATTGAGCATGAACTAACAATGAGTGCGCAAATAAAGAGGTATAACGGTTTTAAATTCATTTCAATTGTTTAACCAAATAGGCGACTTTATCCGTTTGAATCATATCAGGGTTTTTGCGAATGGCTTCTCTATTTTCCTTTTTACTGGCAACACCCCAAACAGTAACGAAAAGACCCGTTGCATGTGCAAATTCTATTTGTTCTGCAGAGACCTTATCATTGTCAATAGAAATTCCTCTAAGTCCTAAGTTCAGTGCAGTGATAAATCCATCTTGAAAATTTACAGGATAAATGTATTGTCGAATTTGGGAGTCTTTTGAG